>SKHK01000032.1 GCA_007117005.1 Paracoccaceae bacterium | reverse complement strand
CCAAGCGGGGGCGCAGCCGCGTTAGCGGCGTGGCCCCCGCGCGGGAGCCCCCGCTCACCCTGCCCGCCGATGCACCGGCCGCCCCGCCACCCAGGTCGCCACAATCGCGCGCTCGTCACCCATCATGATTGTCGGAAACAGCGCCTCCCATATATCGCGCGCGCGGGCCGCCCGCTGCGCAATCGCCGGGGTCGAGGCCAGGTCGATCACCACCAGATCGGCCTCCATCCCCACCGCCAGATTGCCCACCTGCCCCCCCAGCCCAAGCGCCGAGGCCGAACCCGCGGTCGCCAGCCACCACAGTTGCGCCGGATGCACTGCCTGCCCACGCAGCTGCGCAATCTCATAGGCCCCGGCCATCGTGCGCAGCATCGAAAAGGACGACCCCCCGCCGATATCGCTCGCCAGCCCCACGCGCTGCCCTGCGCCCTTCAGCCCCGCCAGATCGAAAAGGCCCGAACCGATGAAAGCGTTCGAGGTCGGACAATGCACCAGCGCCGCGCCAACCTCGCGCAGCCGCGCCCGCTCGCGCGCAGTCAGGTGGATGGCATGGCCGAACACGGCACCCGGCCCCAGCAGGCCATGCGCCTCGTAGACATCCAGATAGTCCCGCGCCTGCGGGAACAGGCGCTGCACCCAGGCGATTTCTTCGGCCTGTTCGCTCAGATGGGTCTGCATCAGCAGATCGGGGTGTTCGGCCCATAGCGCACCCAGCGCCGACAGTTGCGCCGGCGTCGAGGTCGGCGCGAAACGCGGCGTGATCACATAGCCCAGCCGCCCCACCCCCTGCCAGCGGGCGATCAGCGCCTGCGACTGGTCATAGGCCAACTGCGCCGTGTCACGCAGGTCATCGGGCGCGTTGCGGTCCATGCAGGTCTTGCCGGCAAGCGCCCGCATGCCGCGCGCCTGCGCGGCGGTAAAGAAGGCGTCCACGCTTTCGGGGTGGATGGTGGCGAAACTGCAAGCGGTCGTCGTGCCATGCGCCAGCATCAGGTCAAGGCAGGTCTCGGCCACAGCGCGGGCATGGGCGGGGTCACCGAAACGCGCCTCCTCGGGAAAGGTGTACTCATTCAGCCAGTCGATCAGCCGCTTGCCCCAACTGGCGATGATCCCAGTCTGCGGGAAATGGATATGGGCATCCACGAACCCCGCCGAGATCAGCGCCTCCCCGTAGTCATGCACCACCGCATTCGGATGCGCGGCCTGCAGCGTCGCCGGATCACCCAGCGCGGCAATCCGCCCGCCCTGTACCAGCACGCCCCCGCGCGCGGCGTGGCGGGCAGCACCCGGCCCCTCGGCAAAGGGGTCGCCGGCAAAGCCCAGTGTCTGGCCGATCAGCAGCTTTGTGTCCTGCATGCGCGCCTGTCCCTTTCGCCCAGCGGGGTTTCGTGGCTTTATCTCTGCCGCCGCGACGCTTGCCAAGCAACCCGTGCAGCAGGAGGCCCGATGACAGACCCCAACGCCATCGACGCGGCCAAGGCCAGCGCCCGGCGCGCCGCCCTTGCCGCGCGCAAGGCCGCGCATGGCGCGGGGCTGGACGGCGCGGCGCAGGCGCATCTGCGCGCGGCGCTGGCCGGGTTTGCCGGCGCGGTGCTGGCTGGCTACATGCCGATCCGCACCGAGATCGACCCCCTGCCGGTGATGGCCACGCATGACGGGCCGGTCGGCGTGCCGGTGATCACCGGCCCCGGTCAGCCGCTGGTGTTTCACAGCTGGACCCCCGGTTGCGCAATGGTGGCAGGCCCCTTTGGCGCGCAGGTCCCGGCCGAGCCCGCGCCGCTGACCCCGCGCGTGCTGATCGTGCCGCTGGTGGGGTTCGACGCGCGCGGCACCCGGCTGGGCTATGGCGGGGGGTTCTATGACCGCACGCTGGCGGCCCTGCGCGCCGCCGGGCCGGTGACGGCGCTGGGCTTTGCCTTTGCTGCGCAAGAAATGCCCGCCCTGCCCGTCGATGCCTTCGACCAGCGTCTGGATGGCGTGGTGACCGAGCAGGGCGCGCGGTTTTTTTGCGGCTGAAAGCCTGCTAGCGCCAACAACCGGCGCGCGGCATTGTTTCGCGCCCCCCAAGCGCGTATGCGATGGTCAAACAGCCACAGCCGGAGGAAAACCCATGCGCGCGACGCGAACCGTTCAGAAGATCCTTGCCAATTACGCGGGCGAGACCCCGGGCGTGAAGGCCAACCTGTGCCGCATGCTGATGCAGGGCAAGCTGGGCGGCACCGGGAAGATGATCATCCTGCCCGTTGATCAGGGGTTCGAGCACGGCCCCGCGCGCAGCTTTGCCGCCAACCCGGACGGCTATGACCCGCATTACCACTACCAGTTGGCCATTGATGCCGGGCTGAACGCCTACGCCGCCCCCCTGGGCATGATCGAGGCCGGGGCCGATACTTTTGCCGGGCAGATCCCCACGATCCTGAAGGTCAATTCGGCCAATTCGCTGATGTCGGAAACGGCGGGCAAGAACCAGGCGATCACGGCCTCGGTCGATGACGCGCTGCGGCTGGGCTGTTCGGCGATCGGCTTCACCATCTACCCGGGGTCCGATTGCGCGCTGGAGATGTTCGAGGAAATCTCGGCCATGCGCGAAGAGGCCGCAGCGAAGGGCGTGGCGACGGTGATCTGGTCCTATCCGCGCGGCGAGGCGGTGACGAAAGACGGCGAGACGGGAATCGATGTGGCCGCCTATGCCGCGCAGATCGCCGCCCTGCTGGGGGCGCATGTCATCAAGATCAAGCTGTCGACCGACCATCTGATGCTGCCCGAGGCGAAAAAGGTCTACGAGGCCGAGGGGATCGACATCGCCACCCAGGCCGCGCGGGTGCGCCATTGCATGCAGGCCAGCTTCAACGGCCGGCGCATCGTGGTATTTTCCGGCGGCGCGAAAAAGGGCGCGGATTCGGTTTATGACGATGCGCGCGCCATCCGGGATGGCGGTGGCAACGGCTCGATCATCGGGCGCAACAGTTTCCAGCGGCCGCGCGAGGATGCGTTGGCGATGCTGGCGAAGCTGGTGGAGATCTATCGCGGCAAGGCCTGAGCAGCGGTTTTCGCGGAGAGGGCGCAGGGGGGCGCTGCCCCCCTCGCCGCTGCGCGGCTCACCCCCCGGAGTATTTCCGGCAAAATGACGGGGCGGCCGGGAAGGCGCGGCTGAGATGGGGCGAGCCGGCGAGGCCGAAGCGCCAGGGGCGGTCTTTGGCGCGAGTGATGCCGATGCGGGGGCCGGTGAGGATGCTGGCGGGCGCGCCGGGCAGGAATCCGGTCTCGGTGCTGTCGAAGCGGCAGTGGTTGTCGGCCAGGGTGACGCCCAATGCCTGGCCCAGCCGGCCGGGGCCGGAGGCGATGAGGCGGGCGCGGTCGGTGCCGCGGCGGGTTGTCATGGTGGCAAGGCCGTGGCCGGGGGCAAGGGCGCGGATCAGCACCGCCTGCCCGTGGCCGCAGGTGACGTTCAGGCACAGATGGATGCCATAGCTGCGGTAGACATAGGCGCGGCCGGGCGGGCCGAACATCGCCGCGTTGCGGGCCGTGGGGCCGCCGTGGCTGTGCGAGGCGGGGTCGTCAAGGGTATAGGCCTCGGTCTCGACCACCATGCCGCCGCAGCCATGCCAGGTCAGGGTGGTGCCGATCAGGGCCCGTGCGACCTGGGGCGCGGGGCGGGCGAACCAGCGCTCTTGCAAGGGAGCGGCGCCAATCATGGCTATCACTTTTTCAATCCTGGAGCATCGTTTTGGCGCATTTCCAGGCTTTCCGGCGTGTTGGATTTCACTTTTACAATATTATCAGTCAATCCCGTGGAGCGCCCCGATGACCTGGCGCCGCTGCGGGCGGTCACGATGTTCGACGACGTACACCCCCTGCCATTGCCCCAGCGCCATCTGCCGGTCGATCACCGGGACCTGCAGGCTGGTCGGCAGAAGCGCGGCGCGGATATGGGCCGGCATGTCGTCCGGCCCCTCGCTGCGATGGGTGATCCACGCCATCGACGGGTCATCTGCCCGCGGAGCCAGGCGCGCGAGAAAGACATTCAGATCGTCGCGCACTGAAGGATCGGCGTTTTCCTGAATCAGCAGGCTGGCCGATGTGTGCCGGATGAAAACCGTCAGAACCCCGTTCCGCACAGGCCCGTCACGCAGCCAGTGCTGCAGGGCGTCGGTGATCTCGTACAGTCCCGGGCCCTGCGTGGGAACGGTGAAGACTCGGTGCATCAGGCCGAAAGCTGATCGAAGACCGCGTCGGAGGCCTCGAAATTCGCGGTCACGGTCTGCACGTCGTCATCGTCTTCGAGCGCGTCCAGCAGCTTCATCAGTTTCTGCATCCCGTCAAGATCCAGTTCGGTCGTCGTCTGAGGCTTCCAGACCAGCCGGGTCGATTCCGCCTCGCCCAGGCTGTCTTCCAGTGCCGTGGAAACCTCGGCCAGATCGGTGAAATCGCACCAGATCACATGCCCGTCCTCGCCGCTTTCCACATCCGACGCACCGGCCTCGATCGCCGCTTCCATCACCGTGTCGGCATCACCCGCCGAGGCCGGATAGACCACCTGCCCCATCCGGTCGAACATGAACCCGACAGAGCCCGTCTCGCCCAGATTGCCGCCATGCTTGGTAAAGAGCGAGCGCACATTCGACGCCGTGCGGTTGCGGTTGTCGGTCATCGCCTCGACGATCACCGCCACACCGCCGGGCCCGTAGCCCTCATAGCGGATTTCCTCATAACTGTCCGCATCGCCGCCCTGGGATTTCTTGATCGCGCGCTCGATCACCTCTTTCGGGACCGAATTCGCCTTGGCCTCTTTTACCGCCAGGCGCAGGCGAGGGTTTTTTTCAGGGTCCGGATCGCCCATCTTGGCGGCGACCGTGATTTCCTTCGACAGCTTGGAGAAAAGCTTGGAGCGCGCCGCGTCCTGCCGCCCCTTGCGATGCTGGATATTGGCCCATTTGGAGTGACCTGCCATGGGAATCCCCTGTGACCTGTGGTTGCGGCCTTTGTCCGGCCCTTGCGACTTGGCTATAAAACAGCGGCGCCAAGACTGACAAGCCCGGGCCTGCAAAGCAAAAGCCCGCGCACTGGCAAGGCCGGGCGCGGGCTTTCATCGGGCTGGGGCAGATCAGGCGGCGCGCGCCACCAGCACCTCGTCCACCTGTTTCTGGGCCAGCGCCTCGTCCTGGCCGGTAACCGCGGCCACTTCGCGCGTCAGACGCTCCAGGGCCGCCTCGTAAAGCTGACGCTCGGAATAGCTCTGCTCGCGCTGGTCGTCGCTGCGGTGCAGGTCGCGCACCACCTCGGCGATGGCCAGCAGGTCGCCGGAATTGATCTTTTGCTCGTATTCCTGCGCGCGGCGCGACCACATCGCCCGCTTCACCCGCGCCTTGCCCTTCAGCGTGGCCAGCGCCTTCGACACGATATCGGGCGAGGACAGGCCGCGCATGCCGACCTGCGTGGCCTTGTCGGTGGGCACGCGCAGGGTCATCTTGTCCTTCTCGAAGGAGATCACGAAGAGTTCGAGGTTCATCCCCGCGATGTCGCGCTCCTCGATCGACACGATCTTGCCCACGCCATGCGCGGGGTAGACGACGAAATCATTCGGACGAAACTCTGGCTTCCGGGCCTTGTTCATTCTTGCGCATCCTCGCTTTATGCCGGAAATCGGCGACACTGAACCCACAGGAAACATACGTTTCCCGCAGCCATATTCATCATCGCCAAAAAAAACATCGCACAGGCGAGCAGCGCTGCGGATGCCGGGCAGGTCATACAGTAGGATGCGTGTAGCACAAAAACCGCTCGAATCAAAGCGGTCAAATCCCGTGCGCAAGAATCGATTACGGTAACGTTAACCCGCTTACCCCGCTTTGGGTCCTTCGGATCACCACTGGCAGCGCGTCAGATCAGCTCAACTGCCCTCGCCCGGGTTTTCAGAGAAATACTTCTCCATCTTGCCGGTCTCGCCGTCGCGTTCCTCGGCATCCGGCAGCGGGTCCCGGCGCTGAGTGATCACCGGCCAGGCCTCGGAATACTTGCGGTTGAATTCCACCCAGGGCTCCATGTCGGGCTCGGTATCGGGGCGGATGGCATCGGCCGGGCATTCGGGCTCGCACACGCCGCAGTCGATGCATTCGTCCGGATGGATCACCAGCATGTTCTCGCCCTCGTAGAAACAGTCCACGGGGCATACCTCGACACAGTCGGTGTATTTGCAGGCGATGCAATTGTCAGTGACGACATAGGTCATGGGCGGGCTCGTTCCTGGTGGCTGTGGGGGAGGTAACCCCAAGGCGCGGGGGGATCAACCCGTCCCGTGTGCGGATGCGTCGAAAGAGCGCCGTGCGCGGCCTGTCGGCCGCCCCCCCGCCCGCGGCTGCGGGCGCGAAAGATCCGGTGCGGGAGGTGGGGGTGAAAGGTCTTCGTAAAGCGTCTGCGCCTCGGGCGCGGGGCCGCGGCGGGTGCCGGGGGCGATCAGGCGCAGCACACGCACACGGTCGCCCTGGGCAAAGGTGAGCACATCGCCGGGGCGCAGGGCGTAGGCGGGTTTGGCGACGGGCTGGCCGTTGACGCGAAACCGGCCCGTGGTGACGGCCTTTGCCGCCAGGCTGCGGGACTTGAAGGCGCGGACATGCCAAAGCCATTTATCCAGGCGTATGGGGCCTTCCTGCGCCTCAGCCATGGGGGCCATCATGGGCACTGTCGGCACCATAGGCGCGCTCGACGCGGGCGATGCGCAATTCGAAATGCCGATACCATTCTTCGCGCCCGCGCTTGCGGGAAGCGGCGTGTTCGGGGTGGTCTCGCCAGCGTTTTATCGCCTCTTCGCTGTCGAAAAAGGCGGTGGTAATGCCGAAACCTGCGTCGTCGCGCGCGGTTTCCATGCCCAGAAAGCCCGGCATGCCATGCGCCAGATCCGCCATCCGGGCGGCGGCTTCGGCATAGCCCCGGTCGCCCGCGCTGCGCTGTGACGAGAAGATCACGGCGTAATACGGGGGCCGGGGCGTGCGGGCGAAGGGCATGGGCGTCAGGTCTTGTCCTTCAGCCCCATCAGCGCGGCGGCGAAGGGGTTGTCGGGGTCTATCCTGTCGCGCTTCTTGTCTGGCGCGGCGGAAAAGTTGCGGGGGCCGTCCTCGCGCCGGGGGGGCCTGGCGTTGCGGCCCGGCTTGCCCTCCTTGCCCGGCCTGCCCCCGTCCCGCGGGCCCTTGCCCGCGCCGCGGTCGGCCTGT
>SKHK01000137.1 GCA_007117005.1 Paracoccaceae bacterium | reverse complement strand
TGCATCAGCCAGCCGATGATCAGCGGCCCGGCAATGGCCCCCACCCCATTGATGAACAGCAGCCCGCCCGAAGCCGCGGCCATGTCCTCATACGCCACGAAATCGTTGGTATGGGCCAGAAGCAGCGCATAAAGCGGGTTGGCCAGCCCGCCGATCAGCAGCCCCACCACCAGCAGCACCCAGACCGGCGGGGTCAGCAACGCAGCCGGCAGCGTGACCAGCGCGCAAAGCAGCGCCACCGCCATGATCAGACGGCGCCGGTCCATCCGGTCAGACAGCCAGCCGATGGGCACCTGAAAGACCAGCCCGCCCAGATAGATCGCCGAGACGAAAAGCGAGATCTCCAGCACGCTGAGCCCGACAAGACCGCCCCAGACCGCCGCCATGCCGAAAAGCGCCGAATAGACGCCGCCCATCAGGAAAATGCCCACGCAGCCCAGTGGCGACACGCGGAACAGCCGCAAAAGGCCCATCTTCGGCGCCGTGACCACCGACGGTGCCGGGCTGGCCGACAGCAGGATCGGCGTGAAGGATAGCGACACCAGGACCGAGGCCACCACAAACAGCGTATAGCCGCCGGGGTCGGCCAGATTGAGCAGCGCCTGCGCGGCGATGATGCCCACCATCTGCACCACCATGTAGAGCGACAGTGCCTGGCCACGGTTCTCGTTGCTGGCGGCATTGTTCAGCCAGCTTTCGGCCGTCACGTAAACCCCGGCAAAGCTGAAGCCGATGATGATGCGCAGCACGGTCCAGACCATCCAGTCGGGGGCCGCCGCATAAAGCACCAGCACCGCCGAGATCAGCGATCCCAGCGCCGCGAAAACCCGCACATGCCCCACCCGCCGGATCAGCCAGGGCGCCACTTGCGAGCCGAAAAGAAAACCGCCGAAATAGGCCGACATGACGACCGACATCTGCGCGGTCGAAAAGCCTTCCAGCACGCCACGGATGCCCAGCAGTGTGCCTTGGATGCCGTTGCCCAGCATCAGCAGCATCATCCCCAGAAGCAGCGCCCAACTGGTGCCAAGGACCTTCAGCATGACAGCCTGTCTCCTCTTGGCGCGGCATGCCTGCCGCCCTGTCCTTTGCCGCCCTGCCCCTCAAGGCCAGCGCGGCCCTTTGTAAAGGGTTCGTTAACGGTTTGTTTTTGCCGTTTCTGGCCAGGTTGACTTGAAAACGCGCGACGAAGCATCGATTATTCTCTATGCAAGGCGGTGATACCCGGACGCCGGCTCCCGCTGCCTGGCACGTCGCGTCGCCGCAAACCCGAAGAACGCCCGAAGGGCGCGAAGAAATCCACTCGCGACAGCGAGGCCAATCCATGACCATGCCGTCAGCGAAATACCCCCAATCCTGCCCGCCGCGCTCGGCCGGGCGTGTGGCGCATGCCGCGATTCTGCCAGCGCAAACGGACATGGCGCCCGCGGGCCGACATTTCGACCCGGTGCACCTGACATGGATGGAAGTCAAGCGCCCTGATGACCTGACGCCGTTTTCAGACCCGCTGGGCCCCGGGCCACAGGGTCTGGCCGATGCGCTGACACTTGCCGGACTGACGCTGCGGCCCTGGGCGACGGGCGACGGCCAGTCCCTGCAGGCCTGTCTGGGCGATCCGGCCGTCTGGCACCACCTGCCCGAGCCGGCACCCCAAAGCCTGGATGCACAGGCCGCGCATGGCCTGATCCTGGCCGCCAACAGCCTGCCCGACCAATGCACGAGGGCGGTTGTTCAGGCCGGGCGCATCATCGGGCAGGTGCGGCTGGAATGGCGACAGCCCGGCGCAGACCGGCCTGCACGGGAGGCCGAGATCAGCTACTGGCTGGGAACCGCCCATTGGGGCCGGGGCCTGGGTAGCGCGACCGTGGCCGGCGCGGTGTGGCGGGCATTCAGGAACCGGCTGTCGCTGCTGCGGCTCACCGCAAAGGTTCATCCGGAAAACCCGGCCTCGGCGCGTGTGCTGGAAAAGGCGGGTTTCCGCCGTGCCGCGCCGCCGCCGGGGGCGGGCTTTGCCGACTGGCACTGGTTCGCCCTGCGCCGCCAGCACGCTGCGCGTCAGGTATCGCCGGGAATCAGCAACGAGGCATCGCCGTAGGAAAAGAACCGGTAGCGTTCGGCGATCGCATGGGCGTAAAGCGCCCGTACCCGGTCGGTGCCCATCAGCGCCGAGACCAGCATCAAGAGCGTCGATTTCGGCAGGTGGAAATTGGTGATCAGCCCGTCCGTGACGCGGAAACGATAGCCCGGCCGGATGAAGATATCGGTCTCTCCCTGCCAGGGTGCCATCTGGCCGTCCGGCGCGGCGGCGCTTTCGATCAGGCGCAGCGCGGTGGTACCGACCGCGATGATGCGCCCGCCCGCGGCGCGCGCCGCGTTGATCCGGTCGGCGGCCTGGGCCGGGACCGTGCCCCATTCGGCATGCATCCGGTGGCGGGTGACGTCATCCTCGGTCACCGGCAGAAAGGTCCCGGCCCCGACATGCAGGGTCACATCGGCCAGATCGATGCCGGCGCCGCGCAACGCGTCGATCAGCGCGGCATCGAAATGCAGGCTGGCGGTGGGGGCCGCGACCGAGCCGGCATGGCGCGCCCAGATCGGCTGATAATCCTGGTCGTCGCGGGCATCAGGGGCGCGGCGGCTGGCGATGTAAGGGGGCAGCGGCATGCGTCCGGCCTGTGCCAGCGCCTCGTCGAAAGCCGCGCCCTGCTGATCGAAAGCCAGCACCGCATCGCCCGACCGCCGCGCAACCACCCGCGCGGTCAGCACCGGGACCCCGGCGCCGACAGGAAACCGCAGCATATCCCCTTCAGCCAGCTTGCGCAGGGGGCGCGCCATCACCCGCCAGGAGCCGTCCGCCAAAGGCGCCATCAGGGTGACATCGACGCGCGCGGTGCCCGGGCCATCGCGGCTTTCGCGCTGTCTCAGCGCACTCAGTTGCGCGGGGATCACACGGGTGTTGTTGATGACCAGCAGATCCCCCGCGCGCAACAGGCCGGGCAGATCGCGCACATGGTGGTCGCCTTGCGTCGCCCCTTGAGCATTCAGCAATCGCGCGGCGGTGCGGGGACGCGCCGGACGGGTGGCGATCAGGTCCTCGGGCAGGTCGAAATCGAAATCGCTCAGCCGCATCATGGCTCCTTGCGCCGCTTTTCCTCTGCCCGGGCCTTTAACGCGCGCACCGAACGACTAGAACAGGAAAAACACCCTAAAGGAGGATTCCATGCAGGAAGGCGATCAGGCCCCCGATTTCACCGCCCCCGTGACCAGCACCAGCGATAGTGGCGAGACACTGACCCTGTCGGCGCTGCGGCCGAAGAAGGTGGTGCTGTATTTCTACCCCAAGGACGATACCTCGGGCTGCACGAAAGAGGCGATCGGATTCACCGAACAGGTGCAGGCTTTTGCGGATGCGGGCGCGGTTGTCGTGGGCGTCTCGAAAGACAGCCTGGCCAAGCATGAGAAGTTCATCGCCAAACATGCGCTGGGCGTGGCGCTGGTATCGGACGAGGGCGGCGATATCTGCGAGCGCTATGGCACCTGGGTCGAAAAGAGCATGTACGGCAAGAAATACATGGGAATCGAGCGCGCGACATTCCTGATCGACGGGTCGGGGCGGATTGCGCGAGTCTGGCGAAAGGTAAAGGTGCCGGGCCATGTCGATGCCGTGCTGGACGCCGCAAGGACGCTCTGATGCCAGCGGTCGGATGCGGCGGCCAAATGCCTTGAAACAAGGCATTTGCAAGGAAATTCCTTAATTTCCTTGCCACCGCCGGCGGCAACCCCTGGCGCGTCGGCCCACAGTGTTGGCGGCGTGATCAGGTCCCCTCGGCCGGCCCCGAACCTGTCGCCGAGCCGTAAAGCGCCTGCGCGCGGCGCTCGAAGGCACCGACCACGCGGCGCATCGCCTCGTCGAAAACGACCCCGATCACCCGCTGCAAGAGCGCGTTGCGAAACTCGAAATCCACATCGAAGCGGACCGAACAGCCCCCCTGCGCACGGTCCGCGATGTCCCAGCTTGATACCAGGTAGCGGAAGGGGCCGTCCAGATAGGTGGTCTCTATCCGGCCCTGCGCGGGCAACAATACCACCCGGCTGCCAAAGCGTTCGCGGAACACCTTGAACGAAATCACGAGGTCCGCCTCCATCACCTCGGCCCCCGCGCCGCGCTCTGCCAATGGGCTGCGCGAGCGGATGCGGGCCGCTGCCGTCCAGGGCAGGAATTCCGGATAGCGCGCCACATCCGCCACCAGATCGTAGATCTGTGCGGCACTATAGGGCAATGTGCGGTTTTCGCTGTGTTTCGGCATCGCTCTCTCCCGGCCGGGTCTGGCCAGTCCGCGCGCGTTTTCCTAAAGTCGCAGCGTGAACGCAAGGGGCGTGATCGCCGCGCCCCACCTGGCAGGGAATTCGCCCGCATGACAAATTCGAAGACAGCCCCGCAGGCGTATCCCGTGGCGACACCCGAACAGCCGCCCTACCGCATCGCACCTCTGATATCGGCCAAGGCCATCGCCGCCAGGGTCGAGGCACTGGCCGCCGAGATCACGACCCATTTTGCCGGCACCGACAAGCTGGTCGTCGTGGGCCTGCTGCGTGGCTCCTTCGTCTTCATCGCCGATCTGGTGCGCGAGATCGACCTGCCCGTCGAGGTCGATTTCCTGGAGGCGTCCAGCTATGGCGATGCCATGCAGTCCTCTCGGGAGGTGCGCATCCTCAAGGACCTGCGCGGCGAGATCGCCGGTCGCGACGTGCTGGTTGTCGAGGATATCGTCGATACCGGATTCACCCTGCACCATGTCCGCGCGCTGCTGCAAAGCCGTGAACCCCGCCGGCTGGCGATCTGCGCGCTTCTGGACAAGCCCGCGCGTCGTGAGGTCGATATCCGCGCTACCTGGACAGGCTTTGAGATCGAGGACACTTTCGTCGTCGGCTACGGCATCGACTATGCCCAGCGTAATCGCAACCTGCCCTATATCGGTCAGGTGCATCCGGGTTGAACCCGCTGGCCGCGCCCTGATCGTTCACGTATGAGCAACAATCAGCCTGCACCGTTTCCGGCGCGCAACCCTCATTTCATGCCTTCGCCATGCGTGCAGCGGTTTCTTGACACGGTTGCCTGGTGTAAATTGCCCCCAGCATGACACGGGACGTGGCGCCATCCGCCCCCCGTTGGCGAAAGCGAGGCGGCAATGGCCGATGACACGATAGAAATCTTCGACGCGGGCGAGGCGCAAAGCGATGCCGACTGGCTGAGCATCATGGAAGAGATCGGCGAGGAGGCGGGCTATTTCGAGCCACTGGGCGAGGCGCATTCCGCCTTCTTCTCCGATCAGGGACCGGTGTTGCTGGTAACATTCGAGACCATGGCCGGTATCCGCGCCGCCGGTGGCGGCCAGATGCCGCTGGGCTATCAGATCGCCGCGCCGCGCGGCTGGTCCTGCCTTACAATCGTGGCGCATCATGACAGCTGGTACCGTGACCCGGCCGTCTGGGGCTATTTCGACCGCCTGACCGATGACGCCTTTTTCGAGGATTTCGACCGCGTCGTGTTCTACGGCGCCGGCATGGGCGGCTATGGCGCGGCGGCGTTTTCGGTGGTGGCACCGGGCGCGACGGTACTGGCCATCGCCCCGCAGGCCTCGCTGGATATCAGCGTGGCGGAATGGGACAAGCGTTTTCCCGCCACCCGAAGGCTGGATTTCACCAGCCGCTTCGGCTTTGCCCCGGATATGGTCGAGGGCGCCGAGAAGGTCTTGCTGCTCTATGACCCGCTGATCCAGGTCGATGCCGTGCATGCCGCCTTCTTCCGCGGCCCGCATGTCACGCGGCTGCGTGCCTTTCATGTCGGGCGTGACCCGCAGGTGCAACTGGCCCGCATCGGCGCCCTGCGCCCGCTGATCGACGCTGCCTGCGAGGGCACGTTGACACCGCAGCTTTTCGCGCGGCTCTGGCGGGCGCGCGGCGCGCATCCGTCCTATCTGGGGCGTCTTGCAGGCCGGGTGCAGACCTCTGGCAACACCGCTCGGCTGGTGCGGGTGTTGCGCGCGGCCCTGGGGCGGATCGACCATCCGCAACTGCACGAAGCGCTGGCCCGCGCCGAGGAAAAACTCGCCCGAGAACGGCTGGACGCCGCCCAGGAAAGGCCGCAGGATGCCCGGCAACAGGGCAGGCAGCAGGCTACCCCGTAACCGGGCGCATCGCATCAGGCGCCGCGCTTGCCTTCCGCGCCAGGTGGCCCAGTTTCACCATTGGCGATGACTGGCAAGGCAGCAGCATGACCCACAGGCCCCGCCCATGATCAACGCGCCCCCGGTGCCCGCCGGCCAGGCGCTGGCGTTGCTCAAGGCCGGCTGGCAGGCCCAGCAAACGGGCCGGATTACGGCAAGCTGGATGCTGCATGGCCGCCCCGGCATCGGCAAGACCGAAATCGTCCAGACCCTTGCCCATGACATCGGCGCGCGGCTCTACGATCTGCGTCTGACCACGATCGAGCCGCAGGACCTGCGCGGCCTGCCGTTTTTCGACATGGAAGCGCGCCGCACCGTATGGTTCCGGCCAGAGGACCTGCCCGACGACCCGGCCCAACCCTCGGTCCTGTTTCTGGATGAACTGACCGCCGCCCCGCCGGCGCTGCAGCCCACTGTCTACGGCCTCTTGCAGGAACGCCGCGTCGGCCCGCATCAGCTGCCTGATAGCTGCATGGTCATCGCCGCCGGCAACAGCATCGAGGATGGCGCCGTGGCCTATGAGATGGGCACCGCGCTGTCGGACCGCCTGATCCATCTGCAACTGAGCGCGCAGGCCGATGACTGGCTGGCGGGCTATGCCGTGCCGCAGGGGCTGCACCCGGCGGTCATCGCCTTCATCCGCACCCGGCCGGACCTGCTGGACACCGTGGAGGAAAGCCTGCGCCGGGGCGAGGTGATCGCCTGCACGCCGCGCTCCTGGGCGCGGGTCTCGGGGCTGATGGGCGCGCTGGCTGACCGGCATCTGCGCCGCATCGCCATCAACGGCGTGCTGGGCGAGGCGGTGGCAGCCGAATTCCTGCTGATCGCCGAAGAGATCGCCGCCACCATGCAGCTTGACGCGCTCTTGGAAAGCACGGGCAAGGACCGGCTGGCGCTCTACCCTGCCTCGATGCACGGCATGACGGCGCTGACCTATGCGCTGATCAACCGCGCCGATGCCGACCGGCTGCCCGCGATCATCGAGATCATGGC
>SKHK01000013.1 GCA_007117005.1 Paracoccaceae bacterium | reverse complement strand
TCGGGACCGTTCTCGCAACTTCGCACCAGGCGACCGATTTCGAGAAATTCTGCAGAAGCAATGCGGCACTGCCATCAGACCGCTTTCCGCCCTCCACGTCGGTCATGCTGCAACAGCGAAAGGCCAGAGCGTAAACGGCTCTAACGGCAGAAAGTTTCTCAAAGCCGTCAGTCGATTGGGACAATAACCTATGGGGTGTGCCGCGTGGTACGGCTGGCATGAGGCTGCGCGATGGCGCGGAAGATTGCGCATGAATGCGACCCTCTCGCGCAGCTTATCAGATTGATACAATACATAAAAGATAGTGAAAAACCTTCTCCGCTGGCATCCGATTGAGCGTGGTAGGCACCTTTTACCCTACGACAGGAAGCGTTGAGAGGATTACAGAGGCTTTGGGATGCGCAGAATCCTCGATCAGTGCCCGGATGTGATCGACGCAGCATGGATGGGTGCGCGCAAGTTGACCGAGTTGAATGATCGCATCCTCGTCCATGAAGAGCGCGAGCGCGTCCAGCCCCCTTTCTGAGGGCCGCGCTTTCAACGCAGAAAGCAGAGAGGATCGCGCCTCGGGATCCCCTGTCTCAGCGAGAACCACCGCAGCCAGGTCGCGCACTGCGAACTGCCGGTCTGTCAGCAGAGCACGAAGCTCAAGCGGCTCTACGCCCGACGGGATTGCGATCCGCACTGCGGCTTCCCGCAGCGCGTCATCCTTTGAGAGGAGCCCGGATCGGACAATATCCGGGTTTAGTGGATATTCGCACGCCGCAGAAGCCAGAAGGAGGTCCCCGTTCAGGCCGCCTGGGATCCCGCCCCGCCGGAGAATATTTTCCAGAATGCACCGCCCGTGACCATCCCGCACGAGGCCCAGAACAGCGCGCTGTTCTGGCAAAGGGGCGTCACTCCCAAAGCCGAAAAACCGCTTCCAGACATGCAGGGCGGCATCTTGCCACCCCGCTGGCCAACGACGCGCAATGGCCGCAGCCAGCAATACGGTCTCTGTAAGTTTTGAGGCTCGAAACGCCTCAAGGAGTTGCGCATCATCAAGCTGATCGAGATTGACCGATCCGTGTTTGACGGGTGGTTCCTGAACATTGGCGTCTGCCCGGATGGGGGCAGTGGTCGATCCACTGAACAAATCGAGTTGTCGTGGCTCCGAGCGGCGCATCTGATATCCTTGAGAACGGTCAGATCAAGAGCACAGTATGGACTCGTCGGTTCATCGGGAAAAGACCGAAGACGGGGTCAGCGCCCGATTGTCACGGCGCAATGAATACGACAGTCATGTTGCCCGCCAAGATATCTGCAAAGACGTTGGTCTTGCCTTGTCAGACTGAATGGAGGTATCGTCCTGATAAATGACAGATTTCCAGTGACGCGATTCTATCTCGTGGGGTCTCAAGTTTGCCTCAATCCTCCCATCTATACCAGAGATCGGCATGAATCGAAGCGATCTGATCAACATGATATCGACTGAACATTCGGAGCTGCGTAATGCTGACGCAGATCGCCTCGTGCGCACTGTTTTCGACACGATCGCCGCTCATCTCGTAGCAGGTGGCCGTGTCGAACTGCGCGGGTTCGGCTCTTTTGATGTCAAGCAGCGCCCTGCACGAACCGGACGCAATCCACGCACCGGCAGCGCTGTACTGGTTAAAGAAAAGACAGTAGTGTTCTTCAGGGCCGGGGCAGACTTGCGCGAGCGCGTGAACGCAGGCGCCAAGGCCGATCTTCAAGGTTGATGTGAAACATAGCCCCGGCGGTCGGGCGTGCGCTCGTACTGTGCCGCGCCGATAAATCGCTCGCGCTCGATCTGCATCGCGAACTCGAAAGCGCGGGCGAACACCGGGCCAATCTCGCCAGGGCCGTGCTCGATCAGCTGTTCCACGACCGCCTCAACCGCGTCAAGGCAGTGCCTTGATCCTTCCTTCTGTCCACTCGCCTTTCTGCATGATCGTTCAGCAATTCCATGGGATACCAGAATGGGCAGCCTCTGCAGGGGCTTGCCCCCGCAGAGGCTCAGGGCTCCAGCCCAAAGCGAATTTCCAGTCCTCAGGGTGCAGTACCCAGTGTCTGCGCCTTTTCCAGAAAGCTTCTCAGATCCAACTCCTGCCGTTCGCTGAGCGAGACATAGATGAATCGCATATTGGTGCGGTCCTTCACCATCTCGCCCGGATAAGGCAGGTAACTGAGCTGACGCGTTCCGAATCCGGGCGAGGCTGTGCCAACCTGCCATTCGGTGGTCAACTGCACATCAACCAGTTTCAGGCTACCCTTGCCGTCCTGTCCATCGCGCTCGAACGGGACGCCCGCCAGACGCAGGTAGCTGGACTTGTCGCGCGCCTGGATGAAGCCGTCTATGAACTGGGCGGAGAGGACCTGCAATTCCTCCGCCCGGTCATGGTCATGGATATGGCTGTGCAGGTGATCGGGGCCCGCGTGGTTATGACCGGGGCCATGGGTGTGGCTGTGCGCGTGATCATGGGGCATTGGACCACCTCCGCCCCGCAAATTCGCCATGCTCTATGCTGACCGGCTTGTCGATATGGCGCTTGTGTGCGCCCATCTTGCCATGCGCGACCAGTGATCCCAGCACATCGACGATGACCCGCGTGCCCATCAGCGCGGTGATATCGGACGTGTCATAGGGCGGCGAGACTTCGACCAGTTCCATGCCGCAAATTCCCTCGGCCGCAACGCCCGCCGCCAGCGCAAGCGCCTCGCGCGGCAGGAAGCCGCCGGGTTCGGGCCAACCCGTGCCGGGCACGAAGCCGCAATCGATACTGTCGATATCGAAGGACATATAGACCATGTCCACACCGTCCCAGGCCATTTCCAGCGCCATCTCGATGGTCTTGTCGATGCCAAGCTTTTCCATGTCGGACATGGTGATGATGTTGGTGTGCCGCTCGCGCGCAACCTTCACCGCCTCGCGCGGGACCTGCCAGCCGCCGATGCCGATTTGCACCAGGTTCTTGGCGGGCACATTCGGCATGTTGGTGGCATGGAACCAGGGCGTCGTGTGCATCCGCTCATCAAGGTCTTTCTCCTGAATATCCGCGTGTCGGTCGAAATGCACGATCCCGATCTTCTTGGAGGTGCATTCGGCAATCCCGCGTACGCAGGGAAACCCGATGGAATGATCTCCCCCGATCATGATGGGCAGCGAGCCAGAGGAAAACACATGGCTGACCGCGCGGCTGATCTGGTCGAAGCTCTTTTCCAGATTGGCCGGGATAGTGAACACATCGCCCGCGTCACACAGCGTCATCTGTTCGCGCAGATCGACGCCTATTTCATAGTTATAGGGCGTATAAAGCGCGGATATCTTGCGCACGCCTTGCGGGCCGAACCGCGTGCCGGGGCGGTAGGTCGTGCCGCCATCGAAGGGGATGCCCAGCACCGTCGCATCATAATGCTGCACTTCCAGCACGTCCTCGGCATAGGGCGCTTTCAGGAAAGTGTTGATCCCCGCGAAATGCGGCAACTCACCCCGCGCGAACGTGGGAATCGAGCGGTCCTCGATACTGTCCGCGCCCGTCAGGCCCATGCGCAGCGCCCAGCGGCGTTCCTCATCCCAGCGCCCCTCGGGGATGTCGGCTTCGCGCTGCATCGCCTTCCATCCCAGCAGCTTGGTCAGGTCAGGGTGGTGGTGGCGCTTTTCACGCGTCGCATGGGCCGCGCGGGCCGCACGGGGGCTGTGGGGGCGGCTATGCCTTGGCAAAAGCGGGTTCATCAACTTTCTCCCTCAGGTGATGGTAGGGGATGCCGCCGTGGCGGGCATCGAAATCATAGGTGATCGTGGCGCCATACGCATCCGGCGCGTGCGGGTCCCAGCGCGGCTTATCGAAAACCAGCACACGGTCGCCAAGCTTGAACCCTTCGGCCAGATCATGCGTGACCATGAAAACGGTCATCGGGTTCTCGGCGCGTAATTCGGTCAGGAAATCATGCATCTGCACCCGTGTGCCCGGATCGAGCGCGCCGAAAGGCTCATCTAGCAGCAGGATGCGCGGCCGCGCGGTCAGCGCCTGCGCGATGGCAAGGCGCTGCTGCATTCCGCCCGACAGGGCCGCCGGGTAATGGCCCGCGACATGGTCAAGTCCGATCCGCGCCAGTGTCGCATCGGCGCGCGCCTTGGCCTCCCGCAATCGCGCACCCCATAACCACCCCAGCCGCGTGCCAAAACTCTCGGCGGCCACAATGTTGTCGCGCACGCTCAGATGCGGAAAGACCGAATAGCGCTGGAACACCACACCCCGCGCACGATCCGGTTCGCGCGCGGGCGGCGCGCCTGCGACCGAGACCTCACCGCGCGTGGGCTGTTCCTCTGCCAGCAGCAGCCGCAGGAAGGTGGATT
This sequence comes from Paracoccaceae bacterium, assembly GCA_007117005.1. GTDB lineage: Bacteria > Pseudomonadota > Alphaproteobacteria > Rhodobacterales > Rhodobacteraceae > Pararhodobacter. The sequence continues at coordinate 2,869 of SKHK01000013.1, read as the reverse complement.
TGCCGCAGCCCGAGGCGCCCACGATCGAGATGAACGCGCCCTCCTCGACCGACAGGTTCACCCGTTCGATGATCGAACGCGTGCCATAGCGCTGCCAGACATCGCGAACCTGCACGAAGCTCATAAACCTGCCTCCAACCAGCGAAAGGCCCGGCGCGACAAGGCCCGCAGCGCCCAGTCGAGCAGAAAGGCCAGCAGCGTGATCCAGAGCACATAGATCAGGATGATATCCATCGCCAGAAAGCGCCGCACCAGAAAGATGCGATAGCCGAGCCCGGTTTCCGAAGCGACGGCTTCGGCGGCGATCAGGAACAGCCACGCCGTGCCCAGCGACAGGCGCATGTTGATGATCAGCCGTGGCAGGACCTGCGGCAGCACCACACGCAGCGCGATCACCAATGAGGAGGCACCCAGTGTCTGCGCCTTGATGATCTGTTCACGCGGGATTTCCAGCACGCGCTGCGCCAGATCGCGGGTCATCACCGGGGCGGTGCCAATCACGATCAATACGACCTTGGACAGCTCTCCCAACCCGAAGAAAATGAACAGGATTGGCAGCAGCGCAAGCGGCGGCACCATCGAGATGACAGCGACGAAATTCGACAGTGTACCGCGCATGACGGGCAGCAGCCCGATCACCAGCCCCAGCACCAGCGACAAAAGCGCCGCAATGCCGACACCGGACAGCAGCCGGAACAGGCTTGCACCCGTGTCATGCCACAGCAGAATGCGCCCGCTGCGACGCTCGGCCTCGGTAAAGGTGCGGATGGCCGTGTCCAGCAGCGTCGCAGGCGCGGGCAGCAGGCGGTCCTGCGGGTTAACCGCCAGCCGCATTTCCGAGCCGATCGTATAGGCCAGCGCGACGGCCACGAAGGGCAGCGCGGCCAGCACAATGGCCAGCACACGGCCCGGTTTGCGATTGATCAGGCGCATCGGCTCAGCTTGCGTCGTCCTGCCCGCCTAGAGGTCCCCATCCGCGGCCATCTGCATGAAGCTTGCATCGAACCGGAAACGGATATTCTCGGGGTCGCCCGTGACCGTGCCATCGGGATATTCGATCCCAATGAAATCCGCACTCGGCGCGCCGACGCCCAGAATATCCTGCTCGAACAGGAACTCGGCCACATTGGTCATGGTCCCCGGCAGATCGGATGAACGGGCCTGATCGGCGGCTTTAGCGGGGTCGAAGAACATCCGCGTTGCCTCCAACTGCGCCTTATAGCCCGCAAGATCCGTGCCCGAAGCTTCGGCCAGCGCGCTCAGCACCTCTTCGTCGCCTTCAGCCATCAGCGCCATGACCTCGTACCAGGCACCAACAAGCGCACGGCCAAAATCGGGATTAGCCTCCAGCACCTCGGTATTGACGACCATCAGATCGAGGATTTCGCCGGGGATTTCCGAACTTTCGAACAGGATATTCGCCTCTGGGTAGGTCGCGGTGATTTCCGACACCAGCGGATTCCATGTCACCACTGCCTCAACATCGGGCGTGGAAAAGGCCGCGATCATGTCGGCATCCGAGGTGTTGACCAGACCGGCCAGATCGCGCTCGGACAGCCCCACCGAGTCCAGCCCGCGCGCCAGCAGGTAATGCGAGACCGACAACTCGACGAGGTTCACCCGCTTGCCCGCAAGGTCTGCGAGCGTGCCTGCGCCCTTCATGATCACCGCGTCATTGCCATCGGAGTAATCGCCAATGATCAGCGCTGTGGTATCGACACCGCTGCCAGCGGGGATCGAGAGCGTATCCATATTGGTGGCCGAGACGCCATCGAAGGCCCCGGCGGTGTATTGATTGATTGATTCGACATAATCGTTGAACTGCACGATCTCGACCGAGATGCCGTAGCGCTCGGCCCATTCATCCATGATCCCGCTATCGGACAGATAGCCCCAAGGCATCCAACCCACATAGATGGACCATGCAATGCGGAATTCGGTGCGGTCCTGTGCGGCGGCGGGTAGGCTTCCAGCGGATGCGGCAAGGATGGCAGCAAACGCAACATTTGCGGTAAACTTCGCTCCGGTCATGACAACCCTCTCGGCTTGGCTCCGCCTTGTGCTGTAGCTGATTGCGCCGCGGGCGGAACAAAGGAGAGCGCGGGCGAAACCAGCGCAGTAACCTCCCGGGATTTTGTCCCTCCGTGTGCCCGAGCGGAATTTGCCGCCGGGTGCTGCTTCTTGGACCAGACCCTGAACTGGCGGAACCCTAAGCAACCTGCACCACCACCAGACCTAAGTTGAAAAACCACGCAAGACTGACGCGCGCATCCAGCGGGACAATGCGCCATTTGCCTGCCATTTGGGCGCGTTTCGGCGAGCATGCGGAAATTCGGGGCAATCTGTTGCTGGCCGCATCCTGGCTCTGTGCCGACGATCTCCTCCCGATTCCGTGGTAGATGCAAAAGACATTACCGGAAGAGGCAGCTGGTCGATCAGAACGTGGCGAGGATGGTCTTCGAGCGGCAAGAGACAAATTGAAACCCCTTCCACTGGGGCCTCGGGTGTTTGATGCTGGGAAACAGATTCATGTTACAGTCTCTCCTCTACATCGATTGCGCGGGTAACTGGACACGCTGGTCCCCGCCTACGCCGCAACCATCCATAAGCGCCAGGGGTCCGAATACTCCGCCGTCGTCATCCCGGTGATGACCCAGCATTACGCAATGCTGCAGAGGAACCTGATCTATACCGGCGTGACCCGCGGCAAGAAGCTCGTCGTGCTGGTAGGTCAGGAGCGGGCCGTGGCGATTGCGGTCAAGAACGTGTCCGGGCGGCGACGCTGGTCGAATCTGGAGGATTGGCTGCGTGCCCCCTGCCCTCTTTCTCTGGAACAAGCTTTATGGCTTGCAGGCCAAATTACATCTTA
>SKHK01000027.1 GCA_007117005.1 Paracoccaceae bacterium | reverse complement strand
GCCCGCGCAATCATGCAATTGCCGCGCCCCAGCAGCGGGCAGGTGCGGCTGGGCGGCACCGATCTGACCGCGCTGCGCGGCCGCCGGCTGCAACAGGCGCGGCGGCGGTTCCAGATGGTGTTTCAGGACCCCATCGCATCCCTGAACCCGCGGCAGAGCGTGCGGCAGATCCTGTCCGCGCCCCTGGAGATTGCGGGTATCCGCGAAAGCCGGGCCGAGCGCGAGAAACGCATCATCGAGATTCTGGACCGCGTCGGCCTCAATGGCGCGCAGATCATTGATCGCAGGCCCTATGAATTCTCTGGCGGGCAATGCCAGCGCATCTCCATCGCCCGCTCGCTGATCTTGCGGCCGGAATTGCTGGTCTGCGACGAATCGGTCTCGGCGCTGGATGTTTCGGTGCAGGCGCAGATCCTGAATCTGCTGCAGGAGATCCGGCAGGAGTTCGGCCTGACCATGCTGTTCATCAGCCATGATCTGTCCGTGGTGAGGCATGTGTCGGACCGGGTGGCGGTGATGTATCTGGGCGCGCTTTGCGAACTGGCCGGCACCGAGGCGATCTATGCCAGCCCCGCGCATCCCTATACCCGCGCCCTGATCAGCGCCGTGCCGCAGCCCGACCCCAATATCGCGCCGCCGCCCCTGCAGATGGTGCCTGGCGAGCTGCCCTCGCCGATGAACCCGCCCTCGGGCTGTCGTTTCCGCACCCGCTGCCCGCTGGCGACCGAGCGGTGCGCGGCCGAGGTTCCGGCCTTCCGCCAGATCGCGCCCGGGCAATCGGTGGCCTGCCATCACCCGCTGACCGGCCGGGGGTGACGGCCAGGCCCGGGAACGGTTGCGCGACGTCGCGAAAGCGTAACCCGGCCGCCCCGGCGGGCCACCCGTTCCCATGGTGGAGATCGTGGTGGGCGCGGTGACGATCCGGGGTGGGCAGCGTCGTCAACGCCCGTCATCGTCCCGCTTCAGGGACATGCCGGCGATACCCGAGGCGCGCAGGTGCTTCAGAAACCGGGTCTGAAACGCACGACAGATCGGGCTTGGGGTGCGGTTTTGCCGCTGAATGAAGCCCACGGTTCGCATTGCAGACGGGTCATTCAGCGCAAGCGAACACAATGCGTCGTCCAGTGCATGGGTCGCCAGCGCCGGCAGGATCGTCGCCCCGGCGCCGGCGCGGACCAATGCCATGAGCGAGATGACATTGCGCGCACTCAGGGTGGGCTCTCCCTTCGGGTTTTCGTCGAACAGATCCGAAATCCCGGCGGTCGATTTGTTGCCGATCAACCGGTGCCCGCGCAGATCGGCCCGGCGCAGGGGCGCGGTTACGCGGGCAAGGGGGTGATCCTTTCGGCAGACCAGACGAAACGGGTCATCGAAGACCGGCACGAAATGCAGGCCCGCACCGTGTTCGGGCCGGCCACCGATGCCCAGTTCGACCGCACCCTTGTCGACCAGCATGTGCACGCTCGCGCTGTCGGTATCCAGCAGTTCGATACGGACGCTGCGATGCTCATCCAGCATGGCCGTCAGCAGGGGCGGCAATAGCTGCGCCGCGACCGAGGGCACCGCCGCGACCCGCAGCGTCCCTTCGCGCCCCGCGGCGATCGCGGCGATGCGTTCGGTGGTCCGCTGATGTTCGTTGAGCATGTCTCTGGCCAGCTCGCGGACTTCTTCGCCCAGCGGCGTCAGCCGGTGCTTGCGGTCAGCCTCGAACAGGGGGGCGGCCAGGTGGGCTTCCAGTTGCTTTAGCGTCATCGACACCGCCGATGCTGTGCGGCCCAGGGCTTCGGCTGCATCGCGTATGTTGCCGCAATCGGCAACCGCTACAAACACTCGCAAGGCGTGCATACGGATCATGGCAATTCAAATTCCCTGAACCAAACTTCACTTTAATTCGATTGAAATGAAGTTTCAAACCTCTCTACGCTTTGGGGCCTGGGGGTACATGATGACAGACACCATGTTGACGCTGGACGAGGTGGAGAAACTGGCGCGCGGGACGCTTTTGCGGGCGGGGGCGTCGACACTGCAGGCTGACGCCGTGGCGCTTTCCACGCGGCTGGCGGAACGTGATGGCATCCGCAGCCACGGGCTGATGTATGTACCCGTCTATGCCGAGCATCTGCGCTGCGGCAAGGTTCTGGGCGCGGCGGTCCCGCAGGTGTCCAGCCCGCGCCCCGGCGCCGTGCATGTCGATGCCGCCCACGGCGTCGCCCATGCCGCCATCGATGCGGGCTGGCGCGATTTCGACGCCGCCATCCGCGCTCAGGGGATTGCCGCGCTGGCGGTGCGTCGCTCGTATAACTGCGGCGTGCTGGGCCATCATGCCGAGCGGCTGGCGGTTTCCGGGCTGGTGGGGCTGTGTTTTACGAATGCGCCTGCGTCGATTGCGCCCACTGGCGGCGCCACGCCGGTGATCGGCACCAATCCCTTTGCCTTGGCCGTGCCGGACGGCACGGGCGGCGCGCGGCTGGTGATTGACCAATCCGCCAGCGCCATCGCGAAATCCGAGATCATCCTGCGTGCGCGTCAGGGCGAACCGATAGAGCCGGGCTGGGCGCTGGACGCCGCGGGCCAGCCGACCAAGGATGCCGAGGCCGCGCTCGCCGGCTCGATGCTGCCTGCGGGCGGGCAGAAGGGTTTCGGCATGGGGCTGATGGTCGAAATCTTCGCGGCCGCGCTCTCTGGCGGCAATCTGGGGCTCGAGGCCAGCCCGTTTTCCGGCCCCAAGGGCGGGCCGCCCGGGACCGGGCAGTTCTTCATCGGGATCGACCCTGCGGCCTTCAGCGGCACGGGCTTCGCGGAATCGATGGACAGGCTTGTGCAGGCAATCACTGCGCAAGAGGGCGCGCGCCTGCCCGGCGCGCGGCGCGCGGCCAATCGCCAGCGCATCGAGGCAGAGGGCGTGCGGGTCGATGCCGCGCTGATGGAACGGATCAACACCGCCTGAGGCGGGAAGGAAGAACATGACGATTGAAACGCGCAATTTCATCGCGGGCGACTGGCAGGACGGTGCGGACAGGATCGAGAACCGCAACCCATCGGACCTGTCGGACCTGATCGGCGAATACGCGCAGGCCGATGCCGCGCAGCTTGATGCCGCGCAGGCCGCCGCGCGTGCCGCGCAGGCCGAATGGGGTGCGACCGGGCCGCAAAGGCGCCATGATGTGCTCATGGCCATCGGCAACGAATTGATGGCGCGGGCAGAAGAGATCGGCACGCTGGTCGCGCGCGAAGAGGGCAAGCCGCTGGCCGAGGGAAAGGGCGAGGTCTTTCGGGCGGGCCAGTTCTTCACCTATTTCGCCGCCGAGGCGCTGCGCCAGTTGGGCCAGACCGCCGACTCCGTGCGCCCGGATATCGAGATCGACGTGCGGCGCGAGCCGGTGGGCGTGGTGGCCATCATCAGCCCGTGGAATTTCCCCGTCGCCACGCCCGCCTGGAAAATCGCGCCCGCGCTGGCCTTCGGCAATGCCGTGATCTGGAAGCCCGCCAACCAGACGCCCGCCAGCGCCGTCGCGCTGACGCAGATCATCGCAAGGCAGGACCTGCCGAAAGGTCTGTTCAATCTGGTGATGGGCGCGGGGCAGCAGGTCGGGCAGCGGCTGGCCGAAAGCGCCGCGATCGACGCCATCAGCTTCACCGGTTCGGTCCCGGTGGGCCGCGGGATTGCGGCGGCGGCCATTCCGAACATGACCAAGCTGCAGATGGAGATGGGGTCGAAGAACCCCATGGTCATCATGGAGGACTGCGACCTCGATCTGGCTGTTGCCCACGCCACGAATGCGGCATTTGGCGGGACGGGCCAGAAATGCACGGCGGCCAGCCGGTTGATCGTGCATGAGCGTATCCATGATGCCTTTGTCGAAAAGCTGGTCGCGAGCGCGCAGGCTTTGAACGTGGGTCATGCGCTGGAAGACGGCACGCAGATCGGCCCTGTGGTCAGCGCCGACCAGCTTGCCGCCAATCTGGACTATATCGAGACCGGCAAGCGCGAAGGGGCGGTGCTGCTTTGCGGTGGCACGCGGCTGGAGCGAGCGACCGAGGGCTATTTCATGGCCCCCGCCGTGTTTGCAGGCACACGCAACGACATGGCCATCAACCGCGAAGAAATGTTCGCGCCGATCACCTGCGTCATCAAGACCGGCAGCTATGACGAGGCGCTGCATGTCGCCAATGACACCGAATTCGGCCTGACCGCAGGCATCATGACCCGTGATCTGGCCCGCGCCACGCATTTCCGCCGCAACGCGCGTGCAGGTTGCGTCATGGTCAATCTGCCGACTGCCGGCACGGATTACCATGTCCCCTTCGGTGGGCGCGGTGCGTCCAGTTACGGCCCGCGCGAACAGGGCCGCTATGCCGAGGAATTCTATACCATCGTCAAGACCTCCTACATTTCTTCGGGGGCGCCTGCATGACGCCCCGCATCGACGCGCTGCAATATGCCAACTGGTCGGAAAAGATCTTCCGCCAAATGCGTGCGGGCGGGGTCGATGCGGTGCATGTGACGATCACCTATCACGAGAATTTCCGCGAGACGGTGCTGAATATCGAGCGCTGGAATCGCTGGTTCGAGCAGTTTCCCGATCTGATCTTTCAGGGCTTCACGGCCGAGGACATCGACCTTGCCCGCGCGACCGGGCGCACCGCGATCTTCTTCGGCGCGCAGAACCCGTCCTGCATCGAGGATGATATCGGGCTGGTGGCGGTGCTGCACCGCCTCGGCCTGCGCTTCATGCAGCTGACCTATAACAACCAGTCGCTGCTGGCCACGGGCTGTTATGAGGCAGAGGACACCGGCCTGACCCGCATGGGCCGCGAGGTGGTGGCAGAAATGAACCGCATCGGGCTGGTCATCGACATGAGCCATTCGGGCGAACGCTCGACACTGGATGCCATCGCCCATTCCACCCGCCCCATCGCCATCACCCATGCCAACCCGGCAAGCTGGCACCCGGCGCGGCGCAACAAGTCCGACCGCGTTCTGCGCGCGATGGCGGAAAGCGGCGGGATGCTGGGGTTCTCGGTCTATCCGCACCATCTGCGCGGGGGCAGCGACTGCACCTTGCGCGATTTCTGCGAGATGGTGGCGCGAACCGCCGATCTGATGGGGATCGCGCAGATCGGCATCGGCACCGACCTGTGTCAGGACCAGCCCGACAGCGTGGTGGACTGGATGCGCGCGGGCCGCTGGACCAAGGCGCGCGATTATGGCGAGGGCAGCGCCGACAACCCGGGCTTTCCGCCGATGCCTGACTGGTTTGCCGACAATCGCGATTTCGGCACCATCGCGGCGGGTCTGCGCGATGTGGGCATGGCCGCGGAAGAGGTCGCAGCCGTCATGGGCGGCAACTGGGCGCGCTTCTTCGCCGACGGTTTCGGCCCCGGCAGCGCGGCACTGCGGGCGGCGGCGCAGTGAGCTGCGCGGGGCTCAACCCCGTGCCAGAGGCGGCGCGCTTCCGCCGCGACCCGGCGGACGTGATGCGGCTGGCACGGATGGGATGCAGCCACCCCACGCGGCTTTCCTTCCTGCGCCAGCTTCTGCGGCGGATGCGGGACGAGGTCTGGCGCTTTGACCGGCCCGTATGGAATATGGACGCCAGGGGCGTAGGCCGCGCCGTCTACCGTGCCATCGGCCCGGCGCGGACCTACAGCCTTGTCGCCTTCGCCCATGATCTGCCGCCAGAGGCGCGCTCGGACCGGGTGATCGCCACCGCCTGGGACGCGACCTTCGCGCTCTTCGACGGGACGCCCGACGCGGCGGACCTGGACCGGCTGGCCGCGAATGTGCCCTTGCAGGAAGCCGGGCGCGTCAGCGCGCGCGAGTTGAGCCTGAGCCGCGCCAACCGCTCTGTGCGGCTGTTCGAGCATGTGGTGGCGCGGCTGGCCCGGGGCGCGCAGCCCGATGCCGCGATGCTGTCCGAGACCGGCTATCTGATGCGCACCACGGCGGTCTATGGCTCGGGCAAGTTCGGCGCTGCCGACCGCGCCACCATCGCCGCGCGCCCAGAGATGCGCGCCCCGTTTCAGGCCGAGATGCTGTCGGTCTGGCTGACCCGCGCCTTTACAGTGGATATTGTCGAGCATCTGGCCCGTGCGCGTGGTGGCGACCGTGCCGTGCGACTGGCGCCGGACCTGAAACGCGGGCTGGGGGTGGGCAATTCCACCGGCCTTGGCATGGCGCCGTTTCTGGTGCGCCATCCGATGCTGCTGAACAACTGGATGATGGCGCGAGAGGAGGCGTTGGCGCGGGTGCGCGCGCAACCGGCGGCCGGCGCTGCGGAACTGGCCGGGTTTCGCGCCGCGCTGCAGGCGGCGATGGACAATGCCCTGCAATGGGCCAGCGCGCACCCGATCCAGCAGGCCAGGCTGATCGACCTGCGCGCCGCGCTTGGCCACATCGGCGCGCATGTGAACACGGGCTGGAACCTGGACGCCGCGCAGCCCTGGGATGCGCTGTGGCGCTGGGGGCAGGCCGAACTGCCGATCGAGGGGCAGGAGGCGCTGCTGGCCTTGATGCTGGAGCCGCATGGCGCGCTGATCGACGGTCTGGGCGAGTGCATGGATAACGACCCGGACGCGGGGCGCCCCATAGACGGGTCAATGCCGGTGGACACGCTGCGCGACATCCTGCGCACGCAGTACGACTGGGCGCTTGCGCCAGACTATACCGACCCCGCGCATTCTGCCCGCTTCTGGTATGTCTCTGAGGACAAGCTGGAGCCACGCCTGGGCGAACGGCATGAAGAGCCGGGGGCAGAGCGTGAATTGCCGCTCGATACGGGCCGCCGCGCCGCTGCGCTGTGGCAGGCGCTGGACGGGCTGCCGGGTGACATGCCGGTGGCACGGCTGCTGCTGGCCCGGCCCGAACATCGCCCGGCCCTGCGCCGCGCGCAGATCGTCGCGCGCCACCCCTTTGCCGAGATCCGTGACAACCTGATCGGCGCCGAGATGCTGCCCATCGACCTGTTGCGTTGCAAACTGGCCTTTTTCGGCGCCACGCGGTTCGACCCGCGCTCGGACCGCTGGGTGCGTATCAGCCTGTTTCAGGGCATGCCCTACCCCGATGAAATGGGGGCGGCGCCATGATCATGCCCACCAACATGATGCCCGCCAACGACCCCATGCGCAGCGGTTCTGCCCAGGTGGCGGGCACGGGCGGCGCGGTGGTGCTGTCGTTGTCGGAGACCGAGGCGCTGTGCACCCGTGCGGCGCGGGGCGCGGGCCTGGACTGGGGCCATGCCGAAGAGGCCGGGCGCGCGGCGGCCTG
>SKHK01000269.1 GCA_007117005.1 Paracoccaceae bacterium | reverse complement strand
TTGCGGGTGTTGCCGGCCAGCCAGGCGGCAAAGCCGGGCGCATCGGCAAACCCGTCGGCGGGGAACGGGGGGAGGCCGGGGTTTTGACGGTCGTTCAACGCCTTGAAGACCTGCGGCGTGGGCAGGGGGTGGCCGGGATTGGCAATCACCAGCCATAGCGCGGGCACACCCGGCAGCGGGCTGACCTGCTCGCCCAGGCCCTGCATGCGCGCCGGATGGGGCGCGGCCAGGCAGACCGGCAGATCGGCGCCAAGGCCCATCTGCGCGGCGCGGTCAGGCAGCGACAGCCCCTGCGCGGCAGCCGCCAGGCGCAGCGCCGCCGCCGCATCAGCGGTGCCGCCCCCCATGCCAGAGGCCGGCGGCAGACGTTTGTCCAGATGCAGCACCACCCCCCGCGCGCCGATCAGCGCCAGCGCACGCAGCGCCAGATTGTCCGCACCCGCCGGCACCGCGCCGCCATAGGGGCCGCTCAGGGCCAGCCGGTTCTCGCCGGTCCCGCCCTGGGTCAGCGAAAGCCGGTCGCCCGTATCGGCAAAGACCACCAGCGAATCAAGCAGGTGGTAGCCATCGGCACGCTGCCCGGTGACATGCAGGGCCAGGTTGATCTTTGCCGGCGCCAGCATCGCGGCCTCGCCGCCGGTGTCAGTCCTCGCCATCTTGCCGGGCGTGCAGCGGCGGCGCGCCCTCTTCTTCCAGCACCCGGTCCAGCCCGATGTCCAGCTTGCGCCGGACGCGGTCCATGTCCAGATCGTCATGCGGCCCGAAGGACAGCGCGCGGCGCCACTGGAACCGTGCCTCGCGCTGGCGGCCGACCGCCCAGTAGACATCGCCCAGATGGTCGTTCAGGATGGCGTCGCTTGGCAGCAGTTCGACCGCGCGTTCCATATGCGGCAGGGCCTCGTCAAACCGGCCCATGCGGAACATCGCCCAGGCCAGGCTGTCGACGAAATAGCCGCTGTCGGGCTCTGCCTCGACCGCGCGGCGGATCATCTCCAGCGCTTCTTCCAGGTTTTCCTGCCGTTCGACCATGGAATAGGCGAAATTGTTCAGCACCGTCGGCTGGTCGGGCTCGTCAGCCAGCGCGGCGCGGAAATCGGCCTCGGCCGCGTCCCAGCGGTCCAGCCGGTGGTTCATCAGCGCGCGGGAATGCAACAGCCGCCAGTCGGGCGCGCGCCCCTGTGTGCGGATCAGGTCGATCGCGCGGTCATAGGCTTCGACCGCGGCCTCTGTCCGGTTGTCGAAGCGGCGGAAATCGCCCAGCACATGCCAGACGGCGGGCATGTCGGCATGACGTTCGGCCAGCCCCTCCATCACCGCCAGCGCCTCGTCCACGCGGTCCAGGCTGAACAGCGTCTGCGCCTCGCCCATGGCGGCAGAGACGGTGAAGAAATCATCCTCGGGCACCTCGGCATATATCTGCGCGGCCAGTTCGGGCTGGTCCAGATCCTCGAACAACTGCCCCAGCAGCAGCCGCGTGTCCGACAGCGCCGGGTTCAGGGCGAGGGCCAACCGGCCAAACAGCAGCCCGTCCTGCGGGTTGCGCGCCTGGCGCATCACCGTGGCCAGCACCGCGAAAACCTCTGCCATCCCGTCTTCCGCCCCCGTGATCACGTCAAAGGGCACGGGCTGGCCCTGGCTGTAGGCGTCGATCATCCTGGCCAGGCGCGGGTCGCGCTCTGGCTCGACGAAAACGGTATCGATCAGCGCCAGCGCGTCCTCGGCGCGGTCAGCCAAGGCCATGAGCTGCGCATGGGCAATGATGCCGCGTCGGTTGAGCACATTGGCGACGCCGTGTTCCGGCGCCTCGATCACCGCCAGCGCGCCCTCGGCGTCGCCCGCCAGCGCCAGGGCCAGCGCGCGGGAATAAAGCGCAAAGGCCGCCATCCCCTCGCGCGCGGCCATGCTGTCCAGCGTGTCCAGCGCCTCTGTCATGCTGCCGGTGCCAAGCTGCGCCCAGGCCGGCGCCAGGGCGTCGATCAGGTCATTGCCGATGGGCGCGGCCGCCAGCAGGTCCAGCACCGCCTGGTGCTCCTGGCGCGCAAAGGCTTCCGTGACCAGCACCAGCCCCGCAACCTCGTTGCCCGGATCAAGCGCGCGCAGTTGCGTGGCGACCTGCTTTGCGCGATCCCGCTCGCCCAGCACCACCAGATTGACCAGCAGACTGTTCAGCAGCATCCGGTTTTCGGGGTCGCCTTCCAGCAGACGGTCAAGGAAAGCGGGGCTGGCGGCGAAATCGTTGCGCGCGCCGGCTTCGCGCGCGGCAAGGTAGGCGCCGGCGGATTGCGCCTGCGGCATGGTCGGCACCGATGCCAGCGCCATGGCCGCGCAGGCGGCCAGCATCAGGGGTCGCGGTCTGAAAGGATGTGGCAAGAGCGGCTCCCGATCTGGCTGACCGGGCGGGGTTGCCCGGCATAAGGCCCTACCCTCTCTTCTAGGGCGGGTGCGCCGCGCTTTCAACGCAGATGGCGATGATGTGTCCGGCGCCCCCCTGCCCCCCTGCCCCACGCAGGAAAGCGCAAGGCAGGGCCACCGCCCCATCCTGCGCGGCGCTTACATGTTCGGATAGTTCGGCCCGTCGCCGCCCTGCGGGGTCACCCAGTTGATGTTCTGGCTGGGGTCCTTGATGTCGCAGGTCTTGCAATGCACGCAGTTCTGGAAGTTGATGACGAAGCGCGCTTCCTTGCCCTCTTCCTCGACCACCTCATAGACGCCGGCCGGGCAATAGCGCTGCGCGGGTTCGGCATATTTCGGCAGGTTGACGGCAATCGGCACCGACGCATCCTTCAGCGTCAGATGCGCGGGCTGGTTTTCCTCGTGGTTGGTGAAGGAAAAGGCGACATTGGTCAGCCGGTCGAAGGACAGCACGCCATCGGGCTTCGGATAGTCGATCGGCTGGAACATCGACGCCTTGCCGGTGGCCGCGGCATCGGATTTGCCGTGCTTGAGCGTGCCGAAGACCGAAAAGCCCAGCGTGTTGGTCCACATGTCCAGGCCCCCCAGCGCCAGCGAGGGCACCAGACCCCAATTCGACCACATCGGCTTGACGTTGCGCACCTTTTTCAGGTCGCGGCCGATCACGCCCTCGCGCACCGCTTTTTCATAGGCGGTCAGTTCGTCGCCCTGGCGGTCGGCCTTCAGCGCGGCATGCGCGGCCTCGGCGGCCTCGATGCCTGAATGCATGGCGTTGTGGTTGCCCTTGATGCGCGGCACGTTGACCAGCCCGGCCGAACAGCCCAGCAGCACCCCGCCGGGGAAGGTCAGTTTCGGGATCGACTGCCAGCCGCCCTCGGAAATCGCGCGCGCGCCGTAAGCCACCCGCTTGCCGCCCTTCAGCAGCTCGGCGATCATCGGGTGATGCTTCAGCCGCTGGAATTCGGCATAGGGATACAGGTGCGGGTTCTGGTAATTCAGATGCACCACCAGGCCGATCAGGATCTGGTTGTTCTCGAAATGATAGATGAAGCTGCCGCCACCGGCATTCTTGCCCAGGGGCCAGCCCATGGTGTGGGTAACCGTACCCTCGGCATGCTTTTCGGGGTCGATTTCCCAGATTTCCTTCATGCCCAGGCCGAATTTCTGCGGGCATTTGCCCTTTGACAGGTCGTAATGCGCCATAACCTGCTTGGTCAGCGACCCGCGCACCCCTTCGGCCAGAAAGACGTATTTGCCATGCAGCTCCATTCCCGGTTCATAGGCGTCCGAGGGCGTGCCATCGGGGTTCTTGCCGAATTCGCCGGCCACCACGCCCTTCACCCGGTCACCATCCATGACCAGTTCCGACGCCGCCATGCCGGGGAAGATCTCGACGCCCAGCGCCTCTGCCTGTTCACCCAGCCAGCGGCAGACATTGGCCATGCTGACGATGTAATTGCCGTGGTTGTTCATCAGGGGCGGCATCGGCCAGTTGGGGATGCGCATCTGCCCGGCCTCGCCCAGCATGTAGAAGTTGTCTTTCGTCACTTCCACCTTGACCGGCGCGCCGCGTTCCTGCCAGTCCGGCAGCAGACGGTCCAGGCCCGACGGGTCCAGCACCGCGCCGGACAGGATATGCGCGCCCACCTCGGACCCTTTTTCCAGCACGACGACATTGCAGTCGGCGTCAAGCTGCTTCAACCGGATCGCCGCCGACAGGCCAGCAGGCCCGGCGCCCACGATGACGACATCATATTCCATGGACTCGCGTTCGATGGCGGACATGCGCTCTCCCCGGTCTTGTCTGCGCCCCTGAAGGTCTGGCGGGGCTGGTGCAGCTTCGGATATATCAGGCGCGCGCAGGGGGTCAATTGCGACGCCTCGTCTCGGCTGGCGGCTTGGCAGGCCGGGGCTTGCATTTGTGCGGGCGCTGGTATCTCTTGAACCCAAGAGCAGGCAACAAGCCCCGGCCCCGGCCGTGGGCATTTTTGGTTGAGGGACAGAAATGGAAAAGCTTCCCATGACCCGGCGCGGCTTTCAGGCGCTGGAGGCGGAACTGAAGACGTTGAAGACCACGGAACGCCCCGCGATCATCCGCGCCATAGCCGAGGCGCGCGAGCATGGCGATCTGTCCGAAAACGCCGAATACCACGCCGCGCGCGAAAAGCAGAGCTTTACCGAGGGCCGGATCAAGGAGATCGAAAGCCTGCTGGGCCGGGCCGAGGTGATCGACCCCGCGCGGCTTTCGGGTTCCATCAAGTTCGGCGCCACGGTCACGCTGATCGACGAAGAGACCGAGGAAGAGCGCCGCTATCAGATCGTGGGCGAGGCCGAGGCTGATATCGAGCGCGGGCTGCTGAACCTCCGCTCGCCTTTGGCGCGCGCGCTGATCGGCAAGGAAGAGGGCGACAGCGTCGAGGTCAAGACCCCCGGCGGCCAGCGCGACTACGAGGTGCTGCGCATCGAATATCTGTAACCGTCCCGAAAGGCGCGCGTGTTAGGGCAGGCCAACGAACCGGCAGGGCAGTCACGGGCGCCAAGCGGGCAGACGGGCCGGCAGGGCCGCAGGGATACCCCCCCGGAAAGGCACCGGGAAAGAGGACAGGATGACCCCGCCACGGCGCAGCGATGATCCGGCCGCCCCCGCCCCGCCTGCCGCGCCCGCGGCGCGCGCCGCGGGTCGGGCGGAATGGTTGGCCTTCGCGCTGTCGCTTGGCTGGCTGGTGCTGGTGGTCGGTGTTGCCTGGGCGATGGCACGGCGCGGCAGCGCCCCGGCCGAGGCGCTGGTCTTCGTGCTGGTGGTGCTGGCGGTGTTCCTGCCGGTGGTGCTGATCTGGCAGACGGTGTTCCTCCTGCGCACTACCCGGCAGTTGCGCGAAGAGGCGCTGCGCCTGCGCGCCATGGGCGGGCTGATGCGCGACAGCCTGCTGCAACCCGCCTGGCAGCGCCATAACGCGGCGCCGCCGGGCGTGGATCTGGCGGCAGAGCCCCCCGCGCCGCTTCCATCCGCCCCACCGCCCCTATCGGCACCGCCCCCCGATCCCACACATGGCACCGCCCCGCCCCCCCTTGCCGCATCGTCCGGCGCCGGCGGCGCGCAGGCGGGGCAGTTCACCTCGCGTCGCGCACCGAATGCGGGCGCGGGAGCCGAGGCCGCGCCGCGCCTGTCGCTGGAAGACCCCGGGGGCGCCCCCACGGCCCAGCCCGTGCCGGTGGACCTGGAAGACCTGGTCCGCGCGCTGCATTTCCCCGAATCGGAACATGACAGCGAAGGCTTCGCCGCCCTGCGTCGCGCCCTGCGCGATCACGCCACGGCCGACCTGATCCGGCATGCACAGACCGTGCTGGCGGGTCTGGCCGAAGAGGGTATCTTCCTTGACCGCCTGACACCGGACCGCGCACGGCCCGCGCTTTGGCGGGGGTTCGCGCAGGGCGTGCGCGGCCCGGCGATGGGCGCGCTGGGCGGTATCCGCGACCGTTCCTGCCTGGCGCTCAGCGTGGCACGCATGCGCGCCGATCCCGCCTTCAGGGACGCCGCGCACCGTTTCCTGCGCGCCTTCGATGCCCGGCTCACCGCCATCGAGCCGCATGCCAGCGACACCCAGATCGCGCGGCTGACCGATACCCGCAGCGCCCGCGCCTTCATGCTGCTGGGCCGCATCGCCGGGGTGTTCGGCTAAGGCATGTCAGGGGACCGGGCCGCCCTGCCCTTTCCTTTTGCACCGCCAAAGCCCATACCCGGGGCCATGACTGACGACCCGGCCCGGAAAACCCCGACATGACAACGCCCCTTCGTTCCCCTGCCCCCGGCGCGCGCGGCAAGACGCTGCCGCCCGACGGCCCTGCAACACCCTCGCCCGGCATCGGGGCGGCCTTTGCGCAGGGCGCGGCGGCCGGCCTGCCCTTTCTGGTGATGGTCATTCCCTTCGGCATGGTCTTCGGCATGGTGGCGACCGAGGCCGGGCTGGACCTGGCCGCGACCATGGGTTTCAGCATCATGGTCATCGCCGGCGCCTCGCAACTGGCGGCGGTGCAGCTGATGACCGAAAACGCCGCCGCGCTGGTGGTGATCCTGACCGCGCTGGCGGTCAATCTGCGCATGGCGATGTATTCGGCCTCGCTGTCGCCCTGGCTGGGGGCGGCACCCTTCTGGCAGCGGGGCGCGATGGCCTACATGCTGGTCGATCAGGTCTATACCGCTGCCCATATGCGCTATGAAACCGGCAGCCCGATGAGCCTGCGTGCGCGCGTGGCCTTCTATTTCGGCACCGTGGTGCCGGTGGCGCCGTTCTGGTACCTGGCCACGCTGCTGGGCGCGATCACCGGCAGCGCCATCCCGGCGGCGGTGCCGCTGGAATTCGCCGTGCCGATCACCTTCATGGCGATGATCGCGCCGCTGCTGCGCACGCTGGCGCATGTGACGGCGGCGCTGGTCTCGGTGGTGGCGGCGCTGGGTCTGGCTTTTCTGCCCTACAATCTGGGCCTGCTGGCGGCGGCGATCCTGTCCATGGCCGCGGGTGCGCAGGTCGAATTGTGGACCAGCCGCCGGCGCGCGGATGCGCAGGAGGGGCAGCCATGATCTATTCCGACGCGCAGATCTGGGCGATCATCGTGATCATCGGGATCGGCACCTGGGCGCTGCGATTCTCTTTCCTCGGCCTGATCGGCAACCGCGCCCTGCCGGACTGGATGCTGCGCCACCTGCGCTATACGCCGGTGGCCGTGATCCCGGGGCTGATGGCGCCGGCAGTGGTCTTCCCGCCGGAAACCGGGGGCGAGACCGACCCGCTGCGCCTGGGCGTCGTGGCGCTGACCGTGGCGGTGGGGATATGGACGCGCAACGCGGTGCTGGCGATGCTGGCGGGTGGC
>SKHK01000016.1 GCA_007117005.1 Paracoccaceae bacterium | reverse complement strand
GGCCGGGCGGGCGGCGCGTGGCGGTGCTGGGCGACATGCTGGAACTGGGCGCGGGCGAGGCCGCACTGCACCGGGCGCTTGCCGATGATCCGTCGATGGCCGCCATCGACCTTGTGCATTGCGTGGGTCCGCGCATGGAAGCGCTGTGGCAGGCACTGCCCGCGGCCCGGCGCGGCCGCCACGCGCCCGAGGCCGAGGCGCTGGGCGCGCAGGCCCATCAGTTGGTGCGGGCGGGCGATGTGGTGCTGGTAAAGGGTTCGAAAGGGTCGCGCGTGGCGCGCATTGTCGATATGTTGCGGGCGCTGGACCGAGGCCAACCAGATGGGCGCGACCCGAGGCGGCGGCATCCGGACCGGGACCAGCCCCCGTCCGGGGCCGCGCGGGTGTAGAGAGAGGACGGGCTTGCATGCTTTTCTGGCTATCCCAATTTGCCGAAGTTATCCCCGGCGCGAACATGTTTCGCTACATCACCTTCCGTGCCGGGGGGGCGTTTCTGACCGCGCTTCTGTTCGGATTCCTGTTCGGCAAGCCGCTGATCGAGTTCCTGCGCCGTCGCCAGAAGCGTGGCCAGCCGATCCGCGAGGACGGGCCGGAAAGCCATCTGGTCAGCAAGGCCGGCACGCCCACCATGGGCGGCCTGCTGATTCTGTCGGCGCTGGTGGTGGCGACGCTGCTATGGGCGCGGCTGGACAATGGCTATGTCTGGATGGTGCTGCTGGTGACCGTGGCCTTTGGGCTGATCGGTTTCGCCGACGACTATGCAAAGGTGAAATCGGCCAATAATTACAGCGGCCTGTCGGGGCGGCTGCGGCTGGCGATCGGTTTCGGCGTGGCCCTGCTGGCCGCGCTGGCGGCGATGTGGCTGCACCCCGAGGCGCTGTCGGGGCAACTGGCGGTGCCGATCTTCAATGACGTGTTGCTGAACCTGGGCTGGTTCTTTCTGCCCTTTGCGATGTTCGTGATCGTCGGCGCGGCGAATTCGGTGAACCTGACCGACGGGCTGGACGGGTTGGCGATCATGCCGGTGATGATTGCCGCCGCCACGCTGGGGGTGATCGCCTATGCCGTGGGGCGGGTCGATTTCACCGCCTATCTGGGGGTGCATTTCGTGCCCGGCACCGGCGAGTTGCTGGTTTTTTCCGCCGCGCTGATCGGCGGGGGGTTGGGTTTCCTGTGGTACAACGCCCCCCCCGCGGCAGTCTTCATGGGCGATACCGGGTCGCTGGCGCTAGGCGGCGCGCTGGGCGCCATTGCGGTGGCCACCAAGCATGAGATCGTTCTGGGTATTGTCGGCGGGCTTTTCGTGGTCGAGGCGCTGTCGGTGATCATCCAGGTGGTCTATTTCAAGGCCACCGGGCGGCGTGTCTTTCTGATGGCGCCGATCCACCATCATTTCGAGAAGAAGGGTTGGGCCGAGCCGCAGATCGTCATCCGCTTCTGGATCATTTCGCTGGTGCTGGCGATGATCGCGCTGTCCACGCTGAAGGTGCGGTAGCGGGGCAGGGGGGCGCTGCCCCCTGTCGGCTGCGCCCTGGGCTCCGCCCGTTCCTTCGCTGAAATCGGGCCACTGGCGCGATTTCCGGGCGCTCGGAACCCCCCGGAGTATTTGAGGCAAGATGAAGGGGCCGGTCAGGCTGGGGTCTTGCCGATCTCGGCCAGATCAAAGGGCGTGGTCTGGTAGATCTCGTTGATCCAGTTGCCGTAGAGCAGATGCGCGTGGCTGCGCCAGCGGTTCAGGGGCGTGCGCGCGGGGTCGTCATCGGGGTAGTAGTTCACCGGCACGGCGATGGATTTGCCGGCGGCGAGGTCGCGGTCGTATTCCTCTTTCAGCGTGCCGCTGTCATATTCGAAATGATTGAAGATATAGAGCGCGCGGCGGGCTGCGTCCTCGACCAGGCAGGGGCCCACCTGGTCGGAGCCCAGCAGCGTGACCAGCCCCGGCACGGCGTCGATATCGGGTTGGCGCATTTCCGTCCAGCGTGACACCGGGATCAGCACATCGTCCGAGAACCCCCGCAGGAAGGGCGAGGTCGGTGCCATGTTGCGGTGGCGGAAGCAGCCGAAGGCCTTTTCATCCAGCATGTGTTTCGGCACGCCGTGGAAATGGTTGATCATCGCCATGCCGCCCCAGCAGACGCCGAAGGTGGCGTGAACATGGGTCTGGGTCCAGGCGAAGACCTCGCGCAGTTCGTCCCAGTAGGTGACGGCGTCGAAGGGCAGGTGTTCGATCGGCGCGCCAGTGATGATCAGCCCGTCGAAACGTTCTTCCTTCACCGCCTGGAAGGGGCGGTAGAAGGCCTCCATGTGTTCGGCCGCCGTGTTCCGTGTCTGGTGTTCGGTCATGCGGATGAGGTGGAACTCGATCTGCAGCGGCGTGGCGCCGATCAGGCGGGCGAACTGGTTTTCGGTGGCGATCTTTTTCGGCATCAGGTTCAGAAGCCCGATGCGCAGGGGCCGGATATCCTGCCGTGCCGCGCGGGTGTCCGACATCACCATCACCCCCTCGCGCGAGAGGACGTCGAAGGCGGGCAGGTCGGCGGGCAGGGTGATGGGCATGGCGGGCTATCGTTGGTCCTGGTCGGGCCGGTTGTCGGCCTCGTCGGGCGCCTGGCGGCGTTCCAGTGCGCGCGCGATCAGGGCGGTAAAGTCGTCCTGGCTGGCGACCTGGGCGATCTCGTCGGCGCTGACCGTGACGCCCCAGCGCCGGGCCATGGCCGCATAGCGCGGCTGGCGATGGGCCAGCGCGCGGGCATAGGTGAAGCGGACGAAGGCATCGGGGTCCACGCTGTCCGGGCCCTGGCCGGTCTGCGACAGGTAATCCTGCCAGGCATCGATCAGGAAAGCGGGCTGATAGTACATCGGTTTCGGCGCCCTGTCGAAGCGGCGCACCAGTTCGGCGGTATGGGCGTCCGAGCCTTTGATCCAGACCATCAGCAGGTGGCGCGAGAGGGTGGCCAGCACCGGATCGGCCGGGCGGTCCGGGTTCACGACCTCGCAGATCGAGCCGCTGGTGTCGCAGATGAAATGGTCATAGCCGTAAAGGCCATGCGCGCGGTCGATGAAACGGGGGGTGTCCATCAGCGCGGCGATCTCGGCCGCGCGGTGCTGGTCCTGGCGGGTGCGGTATTCATCGAAATCCAGGCCGCCCCGGCCCGCATCGCCTGGTTTGCCCAGATAGGTGGCGAGGGGTTTGAGGTTCTCGAAGGTGATGTTGGAGGCGATGCGCACCGAATCCGACAGCAGCAGTTCGCGCAAGAGCGGCACCTTCATCGCCTCGCGCTTGAAATTGTCGGCGATGGCCTCGCCCATGTAGCGGGTGCCGATGCGGTAATCGACCGAGTAATGGAACCACCCCTCGCCGCGCAGCAGGGCGGAGATACGCGTCTTGCCCAGCCCCGACATGCCGAACAGCAGAACCCGGCGGCGCGATGCGTCCAGCCAGTCGGTGGCGGTCTCATGGAGAAGCGGTGGATGGGTCATGGAGCGTCATGTCAGCGGCGGGGCGGGGGGACTATGCAGGTCTCACCGGGCGGGTTCAAGCCGGGTGATGCCCACCCCGCCCGCGCGGGCCAGGTCAGGGTCCAGCGTCATGGGGATATATTCGCCGCGCCGCCACAGCAGGCCCAGATCGTCATAATGCCGGCTGAGCGGGTGGCCGGACTGGCCGGTGGCGGTGATGAAGAGGCTAGCCTCCGGGTCGGCCATGTCATAGACGCCGCGATAGCCCGCGCCGTGGACGTTCAGGAACGGCTCTGCGGTGCCCTGCGGCCCGCCCGCCGTGCGCCCGCGCAAAAGCGTGTGATCCCCGCCCGAGGTCGATTGCCGGATGTTCAGGAACACCCGCAGCACCGGCACATCGCCCAGCACCGTGTGGTCATGCGTGGCCTCATGCGCCTCGCCCCAGCGCCAGCTTTCGATATTCGGCCCGAAGCGCTGCGCCAGGTCGATCAGCGCCGCATCAAGCGAAATGCGGGCCATGTCCTCGCAGGTCTCCACCACGGCCGATTGCACCACGTCGCACCAGGCGCTGGCGCCGTCGATATCGCGGAACACCCGTTCGATGAACACCGGGTCCATATGGGTGAAGGCATCGGCCAGCGGGCCCAGCCGGTCCCGGATCAGGCGGAAGTGCAACTCGCGCATCCAGGCGGCATAGATCAGCGGTTCGGGCAGATGCTCGTTCATCTCGCCATTCCAGTTGGCCAGCAGTTGCAGGGCCTGCTGGCGGCGCGCCTCTGGCGTGCCGGGTTCGGCGGCTTCGCCCTGAAACCACAGATTGGCGCCGACCAGCGGCAACAGCGTGCGCGCGGCCTGGCTGACGCTGTCCAGCTGCGCCTCGATGAAGCTGTCGCGGGTATGGACCTGGCGCTGGCGCATCAGCCGCACCCAGCGCTGGATGCGTTCCGCATCGCCCCAGCTATGACTGACATGCAGCGGAAACGGGCGGTCCAGGGGGCGGTTGTTGGTATGGCCCAGAAGCCCGGTTTCCGGGTTCACGAAGCGGGGATTCGCGCTGTAGGGAAAGACCCCCTGCCAGCGCGCCGCCGGGTCCCAGCCCGGGGCGGGCATGCGGCCCTCGGTGGGGTGGTCGGCGTCCCGGCGCGGCATGCGGCCGATCAGTTGCATGGCGATGGTGTCGCGGTCGGCCAGCGTCAGCATCTGCGCGGGCGCGACATGGGCCTCGCCCGCTGCGATCGCCGCGTCTACCGAGCCGGCGCGCATGATCCCCAGCGCCGCGCTGATCGAGGTGTCGTCATCGCTGAGCAGCGTCCAGCTGAGCGCCGCGACATGGCCCGGCGGGGTGATGGCGCCCAGGTTGAAATGCCCCCCCGTCAGGATGGGGCCGTTTTCGCTGAAACGCAAGGTGATGGTGACCGGGTCCTCGCCCTGCACGCGGATGATCGAGCGGCGGGTCTCGAACCGCGCAAACCCGTCCGGGGTGCGATACTGTTCCGGGTTCGACGGGTCCAGCTCTTCCAGCAGCACGTCCTGATCGTCCAGATAGGCGGTGGTCAGCCCCCAGGCCAGCCGGTTCGACCGCCCCACCAGCACCGCCGGAATGCCCGGAATGGTGCCGCCGATCACGCCGCCGCTTTCCAGTTCCAGCCGGGCCAGATACCAGATCGTCGGCGCGGTGAAGCCCAGATGCGGGTCATTGGCCAGAAGCGTGCCGCGATTGGCCGCCTGTTCCGGCGCGGCCGCCCAGGCATTCGACGCGCCCGCCAGTTCCATCGCGCGGAAGGGCGACAGCGCCTCGCCCGTGCCGCTGCCCGGTGGGGTGTGGGCCATGGCCAGTTGCGTATCCGTCAGCCCGGGAAACAGCGCCGCGAAATCCGGCAGGGCGGCGATGCCGGGGCCGGTGTCGTCGGGCAGGATGTCGCGTGCGCGTTCCTCGCCGATCAGGGCCGAAACCCGGGCGCGGCGCACCTCCATGTCCAGATGACCGGAAAGCTGCAGCCCCATCAGCTTTACCAGCGCCACCGAATCCGTCGGTGTCCACAGCGCGATCTCACTGGGAAACAGAAAGAATTCCGGCGCGCCGCGGCCCAGCGCGCGCTGGTTCACTTGCGCCAGCCAGGCATTGACGCCGCGCGAATAGGCCTCCAGCGCCGCGCGGGTATAGTCATCCTGCGCCGCGACCGAGCGTCGGGCGAGTTCGTAGACATCCAGCCGGCGCAGCAATTCATCCGTGCGCAGCGTGCGGCTACCGAAGATCTCCGACAGCCGGCCCTGCGCGGTGCGGCGCATCAGCGTCATCTGCCACAACCGGTCCTGCGCATGGGCGAAACCCAGGCCGTAGAACACGTCCTCGTCGCTGTCGCCAAAGATATGCGGCACATTATGGGTGTTGCGGGCAATCTCTACCGGGCCGGAGATGCCGCGCACGGTCCAGCTGGCGTCATAACCGGGCACCGAACGTGACAGGAAGAAGTAAAGCCCGCCCGCCGCGACCACGACCAGCACCACCAGCGTGGTGGCGATGCGCAAAAGCCAGCGGAACAGCGTGGGCATGGCGGGCGGGCCTTTCTGGTGGCGGGCGGCATGGTTGACCTGCCCTGTGCCATCGTTTGTTATGCCCTTGCGTGGGCAAGCGCAAATCAAACAACCTTGGGGGTGATGCATGGCACGGGTGGCATTTCTGGGACTGGGCGTGATGGGCTATCCGATGGCCGGGCATCTGGCGCGGGCGGGTCATGACGTCACGGTCTACAACCGCACGGCGGCCAAGGCCGAGAAATGGGTGAGCGAGCATGGCGGCCTTGCCGCGCCCACGCCCCGTGCCGCCGCCGATGGCGCCGAATTCGTCATGGCCTGCGTAGGCAATGACGCCGATCTGGCCGCCGTCTGCCGGGGCGATGACGGGGCCTTTGCCGGCATGGGCCGTGGCGCGGTTTTCGTGGATCACACCACCGTGTCGGCGCAGATCACCCGCGCGCTGGCCGGTGAGGCCGGGGCGGCGGGCATCGGTTATGTCGATGCGCCGGTATCCGGCGGGCAGGCGGGGGCGGAAAACGGCGTACTCAGCATCATGTGCGGGGGGGCGGAGGGAGACTTTGCCGCCGCCGAGCCGGTGATGACGGCCTATGGGCGCAGCGTGAAGCGGCTGGGCGACACCGGGGCGGGACAGATCGCCAAGATGATGAACCAGATCTGCATCGCCGGGCTGGTGCAGGGCCTGTCCGAGGCGCTGCGCTTTGGCGAGCTGGCCGGGATGGACGGGCGCGCGGTGATCGAGGTGATCCAGGGCGGCGCGGCGGGTTCCTGGCAGATGGCGAACCGGCACCAGACGATGCTGGACGGCAAGTTCGACTACGGCTTCGCCGTGGACTGGATGCGCAAGGATCTGGGTATCTGTCTGGCGCATGGCGACGAGATCGGCGCGCCCCTGCCGGTCACCGCGCTGGTCGATCAGTTCTACAAGGACGTGCAGGGCATGGGCGGCGGGCGCTTGGATACCTCGTCCCTGATCGCACGGCTGCGGAAGCTGTCGGATGGTTGATCGCGCGACACTGGAGCGGCGTATCGCGCAGGGGCGCGGTGACGAACCCGCCGATCTGGTGCTGCGGGGCGGCCGGGTCTGGTGCATGGTCACCGGCGCGCTGATCCCCGGCGATGTGGCCATCTGTGGCGATACGGTGGTCGGCCTCGGCGCGGATTACGACGGCGCCCGGGTGATCGATGTGACGGCCAAGCGGCTGGTGCCGGGTTTCATCGACACGCATCTGCATGTCGAATCGTCCTGCATCACACCCTTTGAATTCGACCGCTGCGTGGCCCCGCGCGGGGTGACGACGGCGATCTGCGACCCGCATGAGATTGCCAATGTCGCTGGGCTGGCGGGTGTTCGCTATTTTCTCGACTGTGCCGAACGGATGGTGATGGACCTGCG
>SKHK01000002.1 GCA_007117005.1 Paracoccaceae bacterium | reverse complement strand
GGCTGGGCATGGGGCAGCCGGCCACCTGGCGGCGCATCCGGCGCCTGCAGGAGGGCGGCGCGCTGGCCGGGCAGCGCCTGGTGCTGGACCGCGCGGCGCTGGGCTTTGGCGTCACCGTCTTTCTGGGCATCTCGCTGGGCACCAAGGGCCGCGTCAGCCTGGGCGATTTCGAACGCGCCGTCACCGCCATTCCAGAGGTGCAGACCGTCCAGCATATCCTGGGCCTCTACGACTATCGCCTGCGCGTCGTCGCGCGCGATCTGGCGGATTTCGAGCGCGTGCTGCGCCGGCGCATCATGACCCTGCCCGGCGTCGCCCAGGTCGATGCCAATGTCCTGCTGAGCGAGGAACGCCGCCCCGGCCCCCTTTGACGACAGCACCGCAACGGTGCGGGCCGTGCTATCCGTGTTCCGCCCCTGATTCACCCGGAATCACCACGGCACTGCGACAGTCCAAAGCCGCGCGCCGCACGACCGGCCCCTTGCCAAGATCACGGCTTCACGGCAAAAGTGTTTCATGAACGCGTTAAATAAGCCTGACCGCCTGCCGGACAACAGACCGCTTGCCGGGGTGCTGTGGATGGCGCTGGCGGGCATGATGTTCGTGGCCATGACGGCCACGGTCAAATACATGGGTTCCGGCCTGCCGCCGGCCCAGGCGGCGTTTCTGCGCTACCTGCTGGGCCTTGTCTTCGTGCTGCCGTTTCTGCCGGCGCTGGTCCGGCACTGGCCCAGCCGGTCGGACTGGACGCTGTTCAGCCTGCGCGGGCTCGTGCACAGCATCGCCGTGATCCTGTGGTTCTACGCCATGACCCGCATCACCCTGGCCGAGGTCACGGCGATGCAATACCTGACCCCGATCTACGTCACGCTGGGCGCAGCACTGTTTCTGGGTGAAAAGCTGCGCGCGCGGCGCCTGGTTGCGGTGCTTTTTGCGCTGATCGGGGCGCTGATCATGCTGCGGCCGGGCTTTCGGGAGCTGTCGCCAGGGCATCTGGCGATGCTGGGCATGGCGGTGCTGATGGGGGTTTCCTATCTGCTGACAAAGGGCCTGACCCGCCGGCATGACGCCACCACCGTGGTGACCGTGCTGTCGGTCACCGTGACCATCGGCCTGGCGCCCTTTGCCCTGCCGGTCTGGGTGCCGGTCAGCATGACGGAACTGGCCTGGCTGTTCCTGGTCGCCTTTTTCGCCACCGCCGGGCATTATGCGATCACGCGCGCGCTCAGCGCGGCGCCGATCTCGGTGACGCAGCCCGTGGTCGCGCTGCAGCTTGTCTGGGCCGTGGCGCTGGGCGCGCTGCTCTTTGGCGAGGGGGTTGATCTGTTCGTGGTTCTGGGCGGCAGCGTGATTGCGGCATCGGTGATCTTCATCGCCCTGCGCGAACAGGCGGGAAGGCGCGCGGCGGCGCGGCTGGCCGCAGGGACCGAGGCAGGCGCCACGGCTGGCACTGGGGCGGTGCACCCGGACGCGCCGCCCCCGCGTCCGGGTGCGGCCCCATGAGGGGCGTGGTCGGTCGGTGCGGGCAGCGACCGTGGCCGGGCCTGCTGGCGCTCTGCGCCGTGCTGCTCCTTGCCATGACCGGCACCGCCAAGGCCTGCGCTGTCCCGGCCGATGCCCCGGCCCTGCGCGAGGCGATGCACCATCTGCTCAATGCCGAACGAACCGCGGCCGGCCTGGCCCCGCTGCGCATGTCGCACCGGATCACCGGGGCGGCGCAATCCCATGCCTGCTCGATCGCGCGGCGCGACGATGTCAGCCATCTCGGCGCGCTGGGCGGCGGGCTGCGCCTGCGGCTGTTGCGGCGTGGCTACAGCCCGGGCGGCGCGGCCGAGAACCTGGCGATGGGGCTGGATACAGCGCCGGGCGTCGTGGCGCGCTGGATGGCCTCGCCCGCGCATCGCGCCAATGTGCTGGCACGCGGCATGCGCGATATCGGCATCGGCGTCGCGCGCGGCGCGAACGGGCAACTTTACTGGGTCGCCATCAGCGCGCACCGATAAGTTGCGACCAAATGCCTTGAAACAAGGCATTTGCAACGAAATTCCTTAATTTCGTTGCCCGCTCACCCTTCCGACGCCGGGGCGGATGTCTGCGGCGTGCCCGGTGCGGCCGGCACCGGTGCCGGATGGCGGCGCGTCAGCGCCCGGACCGCGCCGGCATCAGTCAGCATACCGGTCACGCGCCCGCCCTCGGTCAGCAGCACCGGCCCCTGCGCATGCGCCAGCACCGCCATCGCCTCGCGTAGCGGGGTCTGCGCTGGCAGCGTCTCGCCCGCCGGCACCGGCCGCGGCGCCGGCACGGCGGCGTCGCTGGCGCACAGCACATTGAGCGGGTTCATATGCGCCACGAAATCCGCCACATACGCGTTCGCCGGGCTGGTATAGATCTCGGCCGGCGTGCCGCACTGGATGATCCGCCCGCCCTCCATGATGGCGATGCGGTTGCCCAGCTTGAACGCCTCGTCCAGATCGTGGCTGACAAAGACGATCGTGCGCTGCAGCCGCGCCTGCAGGTCCAGCAATTCGTCCTGCAGCCGGGTCCGGATCAGCGGGTCGAGCGCCGAGAAGGGCTCGTCCATCAGCAGGATCGGCGCCTCGGTCGCAAACGCCCGCGCCAGCCCCACGCGCTGCTGCATCCCGCCCGAAAGCTCGCCCACCCGCCGGTCGGCCCATTGCGACAGGCCCACCAGATCCAGCTGCTCCTCGATCCGCCGCCGCCTTTCGCGCCGCCCCATCCCGGCCAGTTCCAGCCCCAGCCCCACGTTCTGCCGCACCGTCCGCCAGGGCAGCAGGCCGAATTGCTGGAACACCATCGCCACATGTTTCGTGCGCAGCCGCCGCAGCGTTCCGCGTCCGGCCTGCGGCACGCTGACCATGCCCTGCCCGTCACGCACCAGCACATCGCCCTGCACGATGGAGTTCAGCCCGTTCACCGCCCGCAAGAGCGTCGATTTGCCGGACCCCGACAGGCCCATCAGCACGACGATCTCGCCCTGCGCCACATCCAGCGTGCAGTCATGCACGCCCAGCACCTGCCCGGTCTCGCGCTGGATATCGGCGCGGGACTGGCCGGTTTCCATCAGCGGGATCGCCTTCCACGGATTGTCGCCGAACACGATCGACACATGGCGGAAGGACACCGCCACATCCGGGTTCGCCGTGCCGGCGTTTTCCACGTCGTCGCTCATGCCCGTCCCCTGTTCATGCGCGCTCCCTGCTCATGCCCGCCGCTCCACCCGCAGCATGCGGTCCAGCATGATCGCCACCGCCACGATGACCGCCCCGGATTCGAACCCCAGCGAGGCATTGACCTGGTTGAGCGCGCGGACCACCGGCACCCCCAGCCCCGGCGCCCCCACCAGCCCGGCGATCACCACCATCGACAGCGACAGCATGATGGTCTGGTTCAGCCCGGCCATGATCTGCGGAAAGGCGTAGGGCAGCTCCACCTTCCAGATGCGCTGCGCCGTGGTCGCGCCAAAGGCCGTCGCGGCCTCGCGCAGTGCCGTGGGGGTAGAGCGTATGCCCAGTTCCGTCAGCCGGATCGAGGCCGGCAGCGCAAAGATCACCGTCGCCACCAGCCCCGGCACCATACCCAGACCGAACAGCACCAGCACCGGGATCAGATAGACGAAGGTCGGCAGCGTCTGCATCAGGTCCAGCACCGGGGTCAGCGCGCGGTAGAACCGTGGGTGATGGGCGGCATAGATGCCCAGCGGCACGCCGATCGCCATGCAGATGAAGCACGCCCCCAGCACCAGCGTCAGGGTCTGCATCGTCAACAGCCAATAGCCCTGATTGAGGGCGAAAAGCGCGCAGGCGGTGACGATCAGCACCGGCACCACGCGGCGCTGCAACCCCCATGTGATGGCCGCGAAAAGCGCGATCAGCACCAACGGGGGCGGAAAGGCCAGCGCCGCGGCCAGCACCTCGATGCCCTGACGCAGGCCGATTTCCAGACCGTCGAAAAAGCCGGTGAAATGATCCTGCAGCAGGTCGAACCCATCGGCAACGGCGCGGCCGAAAGGAATTTTCGCGCCAGTGATCAGGTCCTGAAGGCGGTCAATCATGGGGCACCGGGCCGGTAAGGGAAAGGGACCGCCCCCACACGCGAGAGCGGGCGCGGGGGCGGGACCGGCAGAACCTCTGCACGCCGGCGATTACTCGATGGTGGCAGCAAAAGCCTCCAGCGCATCGCTGCCGTCACGCGCCGTCACGCCGTCGAACCAGGGGCCGACCGCCCGTGGATTGGCCTCAAGCCAGGTTCGCGCCGCAACATTCGGGTCGATCCCGTCATCGAGGATCATGCTCATGATCTCGTTCTCCATTGCCAGCGTGAATTCCAGGTTCTGCAGGAAGCGGCCCAGATTGGGGCATTCCTCCACCAGCCCCGCGCGGGTGTTGGTGCGCACCTCGGCCCCGCCGAATTCCGGCCCGAACCAGTCGTCGCCACCGGACAGGTAGGTCATTTCGAAATTGGCGTTCATCGGGTGCGGTTCCCAGCCGAGAAAGATCATCGGCTCACCCCGGCGTTCTGCCCGCTGCACCTGCGCCAGCATCCCGGCCTCGGAGCTTTCCACAAGCTGGAAACCGGCCAGACCGAAGGCACCGGCATCGATCATGTCCAGGATCAGTCGGTTGCCGTCATTGCCTGGCTCAATCCCGAAGATACGGCTGCCCAGTTCCTCGGCATGATCGGCGATATCGGCGAAATCCGTGATCCCCAGCGCGGCGGCATGGCTGTTGGCGGCCAGCGTGTATTTCGCGCCCACCAGATTGACGCGCACGGTATCCACTGTTCCGGCCTCGCGGTAGGGGGCGATATCGGCCTCCATCGTGGGCATCCAGTTACCCAGAAAGACGTCGATATCGCCATTGGCCATGGAGGTGTAGGTCACCGGCACCGACAGCACCAGCACCTCGGTCCGGTAGCCCAGCGCCTCCAGGATCGTGGTCGCCACGGCCGTGGTGGCGGTGATGTCGGTCCAGCCGACATCGGAAAAGCGCACGGTCTCGCAGGTCGCCTGCGCCGGAGTGGCCGCCAGCGTGCCGACCGAAAGCACTGCCGCCGTGGCCAGGGCAAGGTGTCGCATCTCAATCTCCCTCGTTCTTCGCTGGTTGTTGATTGACGGATCAATAAACAATCGTCTAGCAGAGTGTCAAAGCCATGGCGCCCGGGCCATGCCGCCCCGTGACAGGAAAGACACCGATGCCCAAGCTTGGAATGGAGCCTATACGACGCGCCTCGCTGATCAAGGCCACAATTGCCGAGATCGGCCATGCCGGCACGCTGGAGGTCACGGTCAGCCGGATCGCCAAGCGCGCGGGCATGTCCTCGGCGCTGGCGCATCATTACTTCGGCTCGAAGGAGGCGCTGTTCCTGGCCGCGATGCGCCATGTGCTGACGCTTTACGGCGCCGAGGTGCGCGGCGCGCTGGCAGCGGCCGATGGGCCGGAGGCGCGGGCGCGCGCGGTGATCCGGGCGTCCTTCTCGCCCGCGAATTTCCGGCGCGAGGTGGTGGCGGCCTGGCTGAACTTCTACGTCCTCGCCCAGACCCGGCCCGAGGCACGACGGCTGCTGACGGTCTATCAGCGGCGGCTTCTGTCGAACCTGTCCCATGCGCTGCGGCCACTGCTGGGGGGCGGAGCGGGGCCTGCGGCGCAGGGGTTGGCGGCGCTGATCGACGGGGTTTACCTGCATGCCGCGCTGGGGGCGGCGGCGCCCGATGGCGCGGCCGCGGCGCGACAGGCCGAAGCTTATCTGACCGCCATGCTGGAGCGGCGCGCATGAACCGGGCGCCCAATATCCTGATCGTGATGGTGGACCAGCTGACCGGCACGCTGTTCGACGATGGCCCGGCCGACTGGCTGCACGCGCCCAACCTGAAGCGCCTGGCCGAGCGATCGGTACGCTTTGCCAATGCCTATACCGCCAGCCCGCTTTGCGCCCCGGGGCGGGCCAGCTTCATGTCCGGCCAGTTGCCTTCCCGCACGCGGGTCTTTGACAACGCGGCGGAATTCGCCTCGGACATTCCCTGCTTCACGCATCACCTGCGCCGCGCCGGCTATCGGACCGCGCTTTCGGGCAAGATGCATTTCGTCGGCCCCGACCAGCTTCACGGTTTCGAGGAACGGCTGACCACCGATATCTACCCCGCCGATTTCGGCTGGACGCCGGACTGGCGCAAACCCGGCGAACGGATCGACTGGTGGTATCACAACCTGGGCTCGGTCACCGGCGCGGGCGTGGCAGAGACCACCAACCAGATGGAATATGACGACGAGGTTGCCCATCACGCCACCGCGCGGCTGTACGATCTGGCACGAGGCCATGACGCACGGCCCTGGTGCCTGACGGTCAGTTTCACCCACCCCCATGACCCCTATGTGGCGCGCCGGCGGTTCTGGGATCTCTACGCCGACTGCCCCCATCTGCAGCCCGCCGCACCAGACCCCGGCTACGACGCGCAAGACCCCCATTCGCAGCGCCTTTACGATGCCAACGACTGGCGCCGCTTCGACATAACAGAGGACCATGTCACCCGCGCCCGGCGCGGCTACTTCGCCAATATCTCGTATCTGGACGAAAAGATCGGCCAGATCCTGCAGGTGCTGACCGATACCCGGCAGGAGGCGGTGATCGTCTTCCTGTCCGATCACGGCGACATGCTGGGCGAGCGGGGCCTGTGGTTCAAGATGAGCTTCCGCGAGGGCGCGGCCCGGGTGCCGTTGATGATTTCCGCATCGGGGCTGGCACCCGGCCGGGTGGATGTGCCGGTCTCCACGATGGATGTGCTGCCCACGCTGGCCGATCTGGCCTCGATCGCGCTGGATGTCGTGGCGCCCTGGACCGATGGCGAAAGCCTGCTGCCCGTGGCGGGCGGCGCGGCGCGGGGCACGGTTGCGATGGAATACGCCGCCGAGGGATCGGTCGCGCCGATGGTGGCGCTGCGCCGGGGGCGCTGGAAATACATCGCCTGCCCGGCCGATCCCGAACAGCTTTTCGACCTTGACGCCGATCCGGCCGAGGCCGTGAACCTGGCCGACGACCCGGCCCATGCCGAAACGCTGGACGGGTTCCGCGCTGATGCCGCCGCCCGCTGGAACCTGCCGGCCTTTGACGCGGCCGTGCGCGAAAGCCAGGCGCGGCGGCTGGCGGTCTATCCCGCGCTGCGCAACGGCGCCTTTTTCCCATGGGATTTCCAGCCCCTGCAGCGCGCCAGCGAGCGCTACATGCGCAACCACATGGATCTGAACGTGCTGGAAGACACCCAGCGCTTCCCTCGCGGCGAATGACAAGGAACTCAGCCATGCTGCAGGCCCAGCCCCAGGCCAGCCATTATATCGATGGCGCCTATGTGGACGATCCCGCCGGCGCGGTGATCGAGGT
>SKHK01000158.1 GCA_007117005.1 Paracoccaceae bacterium | reverse complement strand
GATGATCGGCTCCGACGCCATCCTGACCCGGTTGATGACGCTGCATCCAAAGGTCATCGACCTGACGCTGGACCGGGTCTGGCGGCTCTTGGACCGTCTGGGCAACCCGCAGGACCATCTGCCGCCGGTGATCCATATCGCTGGGACCAATGGCAAGGGTTCGACCCTGGCCATGATCCGCGCCGGGCTGGAGGGGGCGGGGCTGGTCGCGCATGCCTATACCTCGCCGCATCTGGTGCGCTTTCACGAACGCATCCGCCTGTCCGGCGCGTTGATATCGGAACCGGACCTGGCCGCGCTGCTGGATGAATGCGAAGCCGCGAACGAGGGCGCGCCGATCACGTTTTTCGAAATCACCACCTGCGCCGCCCTGCTGGCCTTTGCCCGCAGCCCGGCCGATTACACGCTGCTGGAGGTGGGTCTGGGCGGGCGGCTGGATGCGACGAATGTGATCGACCGTCCGGCGCTCAGTGTCATCACCCCAATCTCGCTGGACCATCAGGCGTTTCTGGGCGACACGCTGGGGCAGATTGCCGGAGAAAAGGCCGGGATCATCAAGCGCGGCGTGCCGGTGGTGGTGGGGCCGCAGGCCGATGCGGCGGCCGAGGTGATCGAGGCGCGCGCGGCCCGGCTGGGGGCGCCGCTGCTGGCGCA
Source organism: Paracoccaceae bacterium (assembly GCA_007117005.1). Lineage (GTDB taxonomy): Bacteria > Pseudomonadota > Alphaproteobacteria > Rhodobacterales > Rhodobacteraceae > Pararhodobacter. Next base: position 6,812 of record SKHK01000158.1, on the reverse strand, counting down.
GGGCCAGCATTGGCATGTGTACCCGGAACGCGGGCGGCTGACCTTTCAGGATGAAAACGGGTTGCTGGACCTGCCCTTGCCCGCGCTGCCGGGGGCGCATCAGATCGACAATGCCGGCGCGGCGCTGATGGCGATGCGGGTGCTGGGGATCGGCCAGGCGGGCCATGAGGCGGCAATGGCGCAGGCGGTATGGCCGGCGCGGATGCAGCGCCTGCGCAAGGGGCCGTTGGTGCAGGCCGCACCGGGGGTGGAACTGTGGCTGGACGGGGGGCACAATCCGGCCGCCGGCGCGGCGCTGGCCGGGCTGTTGGCGCAGCGCGGCGCACGGCCGACCTGGGCGATCTGCGGGATGCTGAACACCAAGGACGTGCGCGGCTTCATGGCGCCGTTGGCCCCGCATCTGCAGGGGGTGGTCGCCGTGCCGGTGCCGGGCGAAGAAAACACGCTGCCCGGCGCAGACACCGCCAGTGCCGCCCGCGCGGTGGGTATCGACGCGTCAGAGAGCACGACGGTCGCCGAGGCGCTGGCCGCGATCACCGCGCAGGAGCCGGCGGCGCGGGTGGTGATCTGCGGCTCGCTTTATCTGGCCGGCACCGTGCTGCGGGAGAATGGCTGAAGGCTCGCTGAAACGCAAAGACCCCGCCACGGCGGGGTCGGTGCAGGCAGAACGGTTGAAGGCAACGGGCGGGTCAGGAATCGCGGTTGCAGGGTCCGCCGTTGCGAATCGACTTCAGGCGGCGGGTTGCGCGGCCTTGGCGATGTCCTTCTTGATCTTCAGCGCGCGGGGCGACAGGTCATCATCCTTGGCCTTTGCCAGGAACGCATCCAGCCCGCCGCGATGGTCGACCGACCGCAGCGCATGGGCCGAGATCCGCAGCTTGTAGCTTTGGCCCGTGGCCTCTGACCCCAGGGTCACGTCGACCAGATTGGGCAGATACCGGCGCCGGGACTTGTTGTTGGCGTGGCTCACGTTGTTGCCCGACATCGGGCCCTTGCCGGTCAGTTCGCAGCGGCGCGACATCTGATCATCCTCATCTTGCAGCCTGACGGTCCGGGTAACCGGAATCAGGGGGTCCTGTTCAACGGAAAACAGGCGCCGGCAAAGCAGCGCCCGTGAAACTCGGGCGGGTATTAGGCGCTTTCAGGCGGCGCGTCAAGCGGGGCAAACCGGCATCGAGGTGCCTTGAAGACTGCTTGACAAAGCGGGGCGCTCGAAATATCCGACAAACTTGCTAGGAATTGCGCGGTCGGCCTTGATGCCGGCCCCGCCAGGCAGGCGCTTGCAGCGCGTTACCCGGATGTTCCTGCCCATCGCCGCAACCCGGCACCAAGCAGAAACGAAAGGACGCTTCCCATGACCTCGATCCGCAACGCCTTCTTCGCCCTGGCGGCCGCTGCCGCCTCGGCCGTGCCGCTGCCCGCATTGGCCGACCTGACGCTTTATTCCGGCCGGGGCGAGACACTGATCGCGCCGATCATCGCGGCCTTCACGGCCGAGACCGGCATCAACGTCAATGTCCGCTACGGCGGCACCGCCGAACTCGCCATCCTGTTGCAGGAAGAGGGCGACCGCAGCCCGGCCGATCTGTTCTGGGCGCAGGATGCCGCCGCGCTGGGCGCCGTGGCCGGGTTGTTCCAGCCGCTGCCGCAGGAAACGCTGGACCGTGTGCCGGCGGCCTATCGTGACAGCGAAGGGCGCTGGATCGCCACCTCGGGCCGCGGCCGGGTGCTCGCCTATTCGACCGAACGGCTCGGCGTCGAAGAGATGCCCGCCACCATGGCCGAGCTGACCGATCCGCGCTTTCGCGGCCGGATCGCGTTGCCGCCGACCAATGGCTCGTTCCTGGCCCATGTGACGGCGCTGCGCGTTGTGCATGGTGACGAGGCCGCGCTGGAATGGCTGCAAGGCATTGCTGCCAACGAACCCGTCATCGTGCGCAACAATACCGCGGCGATCCAGGCGATCGGCGACGGCGAGGCCGATGTGGCGGTGACCAACAACTACTATCTGGTGCGATTCATGCGCCGTGCCGCGGATTTTCCGGTCAACCAGATGCTGTTTCCAACCGAGGGCGATATCGGCAACCTGCTGCTGGTGGCCGGCATGGGCGTGCTTTCGGGCAGTGACCACAGCGAAGAGGCCGTAGCCTTCATCAACTTCCTGCTCTCGGATGCGGCGCAGCAATTCTTCAGCGGTGAAGTCGCCGAATTCCCGGTGACTGGCCGGGTCATTCCGACGCGGGTTGATGCTGTCAGCCTTGAGGATGTCATCCGCATGGCGCCCGAGGTCGACCTGAACACCATCGGTGATCTGGAGGGAACGCTGGAACTGGTGCGTGAGGCCGGTCTGATCTGATGGCCGTCACCGACGCCAGAGCCACGGTTTCGGGCCGCCGCATGCCGGCGGCCCGGGCCATCTTTTCCGCCCTCGGTCTGATGATCGGGGGGTTGATGGTTCTGCCGTTGGTCTGGCTGGTCATGCGCGCCTTTCAGGCCGACTTGCCGACCGTCCTGTCCATGCTGACGCGGCCGCGCACGCTGCAGATGTTGCTGAACACCATGGCGCTGGTCGGCGGGGTGCTGGCACTGTCCACGGCGATGGCCCTGCCGCTGGCCTGGCTGGTCAGCCGCACCGATCTGAAGGGGCGTCGGCTGGTCAATATCCTGGCGGTGATCCCGCTGGCGGTGCCTGGCTATGTGATGGCTTATGCGCTGATCGGCCTGTCTGGCAATTTCGGCTTCATGAACCAGACCTTCGGCTTCACCATCCCGCGGCTGCAGGGCTGGTCCGGCGCCACGCTGGCGCTGTCGCTTTATACCTTTCCCTATATCTACCTGAATCTGCGTGCCGCGCTTGCCGGGCTTGACCAGAGTATCGAGGAAGCAGCCCGCGCCCTTGGCGCCACCCCGCGCGAAGTGTTCTGGCGCGTGACCCTGCCGCATCTGTTGCCCGCCCTGATGGCCGGTTGGCTGGTGGTCGGGCTGTACACTATCGGTGATTTCGGCGCCGTGGCGCTGATGCGCTACGAGGTGTTCAGCTATGCCATATACGTGCAGTATTCGGCCGTGTTCGACCGGGTCTATGCGGCCTGGCTGGCGCTGATCCTGATTGCCATAGCGCTGTCGGTGGTCTGGTGGGAAAGTCGCCTGCGCGAAGGCGCCAGCTATACGCGCACCGGCTCCGGTGCCGGGGCACGCCCCAGCCGGCTGGTGCTGTCGCCCCTTGGCCAGGTGCTGGGCTGGGGCTTCGTGGCGCTGGTGGTGCTGGCCTCGATCGGTCTGCCGGTGGCGGTCCTGTCGTTCTGGATGCTGCGCATCGACGATCTGCCGGTGGTGCTGCCGGAACTGGTGCGCGCCTTTGGCCAGTCGCTTTCGGCGGCCGTGCCCTCGGCGGTCATGGCGGCGCTGATGGCGCTGCCGGTGGCGGTGCTGGCGGTGCGCTACCCCTCGCCGCTGTCGACCCTGATCAACCGCCTTGCCTTTGTGGGCTATGCGATCCCGGCACTGGCCTTCGCGCTGGCCTTCGTCTTCTTCTCGCTGCATGGCGCGCGGTTCCTCTACCAGACGCATCTGCTGCTGGTCATCGTCTACGCGCTCAGCTTTCTGGCCCTGGCACTGGGGCCGATCCGCGCCTCGCTCTACCTTGCCCGCCCCTCGGTCGAGGAAGCCGCGCGCGCGTTGGGTCATGGGCCGGTCAGCACTTTCTGGCGCGTTACCCTGCCCACCATTCGGCCCGGTGTCGTGGCCGGTATGGTGCTGGTCTTCGTCATTGCCATGAAGGAACTGCCCATCGCCTTCCTGCTGGCGCCCACCGGCTTCAGGCCGCTGTCGATCACCATGTTCTCGCGCACGTCCGAGGGCATGCTGATAGAGGCTGCACCCTATGCCGCCGCCATCATCGTGTTTTCGGCCCTTTTCGTTGGCTTTGTTTTGCGCCATGACCGTAAGGCCGGCGAGTGAGCAGACCATGAACGAACGCCTGAAGATCCTGTCCTTCCGCATGCCTGCCGATGCGTCGCCGCTGGGTTTCCGGCAAAAGCCCGCCAAGCCGCTGCTGGAGGTCGAGCGCCTGCGCAAGACCTTCGCCCATGCCGGCAGCGCGGCGGTAGAGCGCGTCAGCCTGTCGGTGGGCGAGGGGGAACTGATCGCGCTGCTTGGCCCCTCGGGCTGCGGCAAGACCACGACGCTGCGCATGATCGGCGGGTTCGAGGCGCCGGACGAGGGGCAGATAAGGCTGGACGGGCGCGACGTCACGCGCCTGCCACCAGAGGCCCGCGGCATCGGCTTTGTCTTTCAGGACTATGCGCTGTTCCCGCATCTGGATGTTCTGGAGAACGTGAAATTCGGCCTGCGCGGGATGAGCCGGGCGCTGGCCACTGCGCGGGCCGAAGAGATGCTGGGTCTGGTCGGGCTGGAGGGGCTGGGCGCGCGCAAGCCGCATCAGCTTTCCGGCGGTCAGCAGCAGCGCGTGGCGCTGGCACGCTCGCTGGCCGTGGCGCCGCGGCTGATCCTGCTGGACGAGCCGTTTTCAAACCTTGACGCCAAAATGCGGGTGGAAACCCGGCAAGAGGTGCGCAAGCTGCTGAAATCCTCGGGCTCGGCAGGGATCCTGGTCACCCATGACCAGGAAGAGGCGCTGGCGCTGGCCGACCGTATCGCAGTGATGGATGCCGGCCGCGTGGTGCAGATCGGCACGCCGGACGAACTGTACCGCAACCCGGCAACCGAATTCGTCGCCAGTTTCATCGGCCGCTCGAACATCCTGACCGGAAACGCCAGCGGCATGAATGCCGAAACCGCCTTTGGCAGCTTGCCCCTGTCGCGCGCGGCCAATGGTACCGTGACCCTGGCGGTGCGCCCTGAACAGATCATGCTGGAGCCCGATCCCGGTGGCGCGGCGGTCATCACCGGGCGCGAATTCCGCGGCCATGACCAGATCTACTGGGTGCAGGAGGGCGAGCGCTGCATGATCGTCATTTCCGGCCCCGGCGCCCAGCACGAGATCGGCCAGCGCGTCAGCCTGCGGATCTGTGATTGCGTGGTTCCGCTCACCTGAACGCCGGGCGCTTTATCGGGCGCCGGTTCTGGGCTATGCTGCGTGACAATAATTCAACAAGAATACAACCAGAGCAGGTGCCCCATGATGCTGCGTGCAGCGACCCTCGGCCTGATTCTAGGCACGCTTGGCGGATGCAGTGCTGTCTCGGCCTTCATCGACCGGTCCCCTTTTCCGGCCCCTCGCCCGGCAGATGCCACGCGGGCCGCCGCCGCGCCGGCCACGGCCTCCGTTCGCACGCCGGCGCTGGACCGATGGATCCGTGATTTCCGGCCGCGCGCCCTGGGCGAAGGGGTCAGCGCGCGGACCTTCGACCGCGCCTTTGCCGATGTCGGGCGCAACGAGGACGTGCTGCGGCGCGAGGCGCATCAGCCGGAATTCACCCGCCCCATCTGGGGCTATCTGGAGAGCGCCGTTTCCGACACCCGCATCAGCAACGGCCAGGCAATGCTGCGCGAACACGCCCGCACCCTGGCCGTCATCGAACAGCGCTACGGGGTGGAGCGAGAGGTCGTGGTGGCCATCTGGGGACTTGAAAGCTCTTACGGGCAGCTGCGCGGCCGCACGCCGATCATCGAGGCACTGGCCACGCTGGCCCATGAGGGCCGCCGCCAGCGCTTTTTCGAACAACAGCTTATCGCCGCGTTGCAGATCCTGGAGGCCGGCGACACCACGCCTGACCGGATGGTCGGCAGTTGGGCCGGCGCGATGGGGCATACCCAGTTCATCCCCACCAGCTACCTGGCCTATGCGGTCGATTTCACCGGCGACGGGCGGCGCGATATCTGGTCGGATGATCCCACCGACGCGCTGGCCTCTGCCGCGGCCTATCTGCAGCGCTTTGGCTGGCAGACCGGTCAGCCGGCGATTGTCGAGGTGCGCCTGCCGTCCGGTTTCGACAACCGGCTGGCGGGGTCGCGGCGCGACGTGGCTGCCTGGCGCGACCTGGGGGTGCGGGCGCAGCCGGGGCAAAGCCTGCCGGGTTCGGGCGAGGCCACGCTGATGTTCCCGGCCGGCGCCAATGGCCCGGCCCTGCTGGCCTTTCGCAATTTCAACGTGATCAAGCGCTACAACAACGCCGACGCCTATGCGATCGCCATTGCGCATCTGGCGCATCGTTTGCGCGGCGGGGGTGATTTCGTGGCCGACTGGCCGCGCGACGACCGGCCCCTGACCAGTGATGAGCGCGAGGAATTGCAGCGCATCCTGCAGCGCGCCGGTTTTTATCGGGGCGAGATCGATGGCCGCATCGGCTCCGGCTCTCTGGCGGCGGTGCGCGAATGGCAGGCGGCCAACGGTCTGGCGCCGGATGGCTATGTCTCGCTGGCGCTGTTGCAGCGGATGCGCCGGGGCTGACCGACGGCGCAAAGCAAGGATTGGCGCCACCGTCCCTTGCCGAGCTTCCTTTCGGCAGCGCTATCGGGTGCAAGCGTCGGCGCGCGCCCTTGCCCCGCGCTATCCCCGAAACCGCATCGGCAGATTGAAGCGATGCGTCCCGCTGACGCCTTGCGGAGCGCGGGGCAGGCGGGCGCGGCGCACGGCCTCCAGCGCGGCGCGGTCCAGCGCCGCCTGCCCGGAACTGCGCGTCACCTGGACCGAGGCAAGCTGCCCGCTGGCATTGACCGCCAGTTGCACCTGCACGACGCCACCGGACACACCCCGCGGGACGCGCTGCTGGCGCTGCACCGCCGCGCGGATCGCCCCGCCCCATTGCGCGACCAGCGCCGCCGAATCGGCGCCCGCGCGGCTGGTGGTT
>SKHK01000129.1 GCA_007117005.1 Paracoccaceae bacterium | reverse complement strand
TGGCCGGCGGGCACAGCGCCATGGGGGCCGAATTCGCGCTGGGCCTGACGGTGACCGGCCTGCCGGGCGCGCGGCTGCTGACCAAGGGCGGCGCGCAGGCGGGCGAGGCGCTGGTGCTGACCCGGCCGCTGGGCAGCGGCACACTGCTGGCCGGCGAGATGGCGAAAGCAGCCCAGGGGCGCGACATCGCGGCGCTTTGGTCCCTGCTGGCGCGCCCGCAAGGGGATGCGGCGGCGGTTCTGGCGCGTGTGGCCGGCGCGATGACCGATGTCACCGGCTTTGGCCTGCTGGGCCATCTGGATGAGGTCCTGCGCGCCAGCGGGTTGCACGCAAGGCTGGACCTGCCCGCCATCCCGCTGATGCCGGGGGCGCAGGCGCTGGCGGCGGCGGGCGTGGCCTCGACCGTGGCACCGGCGAACCGGGCAGCCCTGCTGGGCCGGGTGGCCCTGCCCGCGGATACGCGCACCGCCTTGCTGTACGATCCGCAGACGGCCGGCGGGTTTCTGGCCAGCGTGCCGGCGGATCAGGCGGAGGCGCTGTGCGGCACGCTGCGGGACAGGGGCCATCAGGCCGCCGTGATAGGCCATCTGACCGCCCCGGACGACGGCCCGGCGATTACCGGCTGACAAGGGGCCGCGTCGTTATGGATCCGCTTGATTGGCTCGGTCGGCACGGGCGGGGAAGACGTCACCGGTCCAAGCCAATCAACCGGAAATCGCGTCAGACCCCCGCCGCCCCGCCGGGCAAAAGCCGCACGCCGTTGATGCGCCAGCCCTCCGGCGTCTCGATCATCTCATATTCCAGCACATGCAGCCGCTGCGCCTGATCGGCCACCATCACCCGCTGCAGCACCGCCGCGCCGCGCCTGCCGGCCTCCAGAAACCGCAGATCGGCGGGGCGGTGAACCATCGGATAGCCCTGCTGCACCATCTGGCCAAAGCGTTCCGGCGTGCCGAAGATGCGGCGGATGGCATCGCTGGCATAGCCGAAGGCGGTGTCGAAATCATCGGCCTGAAAGGCGTCGATCTGCGCGGCGATCACGGCGCGCAGGCCCGGCTCCTCGGCCAGCGCGGGGCCGATCAGCAGCAGATGGCACAGGGCGGCAAGCATCAGTCGGCGCATGGGCGATCCTTGGCTGTGTTTGTCCTGATACGCAGCCGGCGCGCCACCGTATCACCTGCGCGCGGGTAAAAAGGTCGCGCGGGCGGCGGTTATCCGCTGCGCGGCCCTTGACCCTGCCGGGCCGCGCAGCGGATAACCGCGGCCCGGCGTCAAAGGCAGGCATCATGCCAAAGACCTTTCAGGGCGAAGAAAAGCCGCTGTCATCACTGGCCTTTCTGTTCCTTTTCGCCCCGAACAATTCGGGCAGCACGGTGCTGTCGCAATATCTGGCCGAACAGGCCGGGGCCTATCTGCCGCCCTTCAGCAACAACGAAGGCCAGGCCGCGCCCGCAGTGCGTGACATGATGATGGTTCGCCGGCGCTGGAAACCGGGGCTGCGGCTGGACTGGCGCGTCATCCGCCGCGCATGGGAGGGGCTGGCGCGGGGGCGGCTGTTCATCGAGGCCTCGCCCCCCAATATCCTGCGCGCCGGTGAGATCGCGCAGGTTTTCGGGGCGGATTCAACCGCGCTTTTGTCGATATGCGATCCCTATCAGCAGATTGCATCCAGCCTGCGCCGCTACTACCGCCCGGGCCGCGACCTGCGCGCGATGGGCCACAGCTGGGTCCGCAAGGCGACGTATATCCACGAAATCCAACAGCAATTTCCGTGGTTTCCGCTGATCCGCCATGATGATGTCGTGGCCGACCCGGCGGTGGTGAACCGGGCTTTCGCGCTGCCGGTGCGGCCCAGCACGGTGCGGGGAAAACGGGACTCCGGCGCGCAGGGGGTCACCGACATGCGCGCCGTGACCACGCTGTTTCTGACCAAGGCAGAACTGGACGCCGCAAGCGAGGCGCTGGCACCGCATGCAGCGCTGCTGGCCCATTTCGGCTATCGGGTGGACAAGGGCGCGCGGATCATCGAACGGCTTGCCGCCCGCACGCCCGGCGCGCTGGATCAGGCGCAGGCGCGGCGGCGGGCGTGGGAAGACGCGCCAGGCTGACGCACAAGGGGCGCGCGCCTCAAGCCTGCGCCAATTCCCCTGCCAGCGCGCGTTCGATCAGTGCCACCGTCTCGTCTATGCCGTAAAGCGCGATGAACCCGCCAAAACGCGGCCCTTCGCTGGCGCCCAGCAGCACCTCGTAGAGCGCCTTGAACCAGGCGCGCAGCGGCTCGAACCCGTGATCCTTGCCTACCGCAAAGACCATGCTTTGCAGCGCCTCGGCGTCCAGCCCCCCGTCCCAGGCGCGCAGCCGGGCGACCAGATCATCCATCGCCGCCGCCTCGCGGTCATCAGGCAGGCGGTACACCCGCCCAGGCGCCACAAAATCGCGGAAATAGCGCACCGCGTATTCGGCGGCATCGTCCAGATCGGGGTGGGTCTCGGCGCTGGCCTCGGGCGCGTAACGGCGGATGAACCCCCAAAGCCCGTCCTTGTCCGTGGCGCCGGCAACGGATGCGAGGTTCAGCAGCATCGCGAAACTGACCACCATCCGGCTTTCCGGAACCTGCCCGCCGTGGATATGCCAGACCGGGTTCGCCGCCTGCTGCTCGGCCGTCTGGCCCGGGAAGGCGCGCAGTTGCTGGTGGTATTCATCCACCGCTTTCGGGATCACATCCCACCACAGCCGCTTGGCGGTTTTCGGCTTCTGATACATGAAATAGGACAGGCTGTCGCTGGCGGCATAGGTCAGCCATTCGTCGATCGTCAGACCATTGCCCTTGGATTTCGAGATCTTCTCGCCCTTCTCGTCCAGGAACAGCTCATAGGTGAAATGGTTCGGCGCCTTGCCGCCAAGAATTTCACAAATCCGATCATAGATCGGCGTATTCGTGCTGTGATCCTTGCCATACATTTCAAAATCAACATCCAGCGCCGCCCAGCGCGCGCCGAAATCGGGCTTCCACTGCAGTTTCACATGCCCGCCGGTGACCGGCAGCGTCCATTCGCGGCCCGCCTCGTCATCAAAGGTCACGGTCCCCTCGCGCGCGTCAACATGCTTGATCGGCACATACAGCACGCGCCCGGTTTCGGGGTGGATGGGCAGAAAGCAGGAATAGCTCTGCTGGCGTTCCTCACGCAGGGATTTCAGCATCACCGCCATGATGTCGTCATAGCGCTCGGCGGCGCGCAGCAGCACGGTGTCGAACTGCCCGGTGCGGTAGAAGTCGGTCGCCGAGATGAAGTCGTATTGAAAGCCGAACGTATCCAGGAACCGCCGCAGCATGGCGTTGTTGTGGTGCCCGAAGCTTTCATGCGTGCCGAAAGGATCGGGCACCGAGGTCAGCGGGCGCTGCAGATGGTCGCGCAGCATGGCGGGCTCGGGCACGTTCTCGGGCACCTTGCGCATGCCGTCCAGATCGTCGGAAAAGCAGATCAGCCGCGTGGGGATGTCGCTGATCACCTCGAACGCACGGCGGATCATGGTGGTGCGCGCCACCTCGCCGAAGGTGCCGATATGCGGCAGGCCGGAAGGGCCGTAGCCGGTCTCGAACAGCACGTGACCCTTGGCGGGCGGGGCCTTGTCGAAGCGGGCCAGCAGCTTGCGGGCTTCCTCGAACGGCCAGGCTTTCGAGGTCATGGCGGCGTCGCGCAGGCTGGTCATCGGGGGCACTTTCACATTCGGCCCGGATGACCGGGCGGCAAAGACCCGCGCTAGCTATTGCCCGCGCAGGCGGCAGTCAATATCCTGGAACCGGCGCCCCCCGGCATGGGCCATCCATGAGGAAAGACAACCGTGGCCAGACCGCTTCCCGCCCTTTCACCGCAAGACAGTCTGGTCGCCGTCATGCTGGCGGTTTCCGTGGCCGATTCGGAGGTCCGCACGGTGGAGTTGCTGGCCATCGAGCAACAGGTCGACCAGTTGCCGATCTTCGCTGGCTATGACTTTGACCGGGTAAAGATAATCGGTCAGGCGGTGTTCGACCTGTTCGAGGAAGAGGACGGGCTGGACGCGCTGTTGGGGCTGGTGCGCGCGGCGCTGCCAGAGCGGTTGATCGAGACCGCCTATGCGCTGGCCTGCGACATTGCCGCTGCGGATGGCAAGCTGATGCAGACCGAGTTGCGGATGCTGGAAGAAATCCGCCATGAGCTGCGCATCGACAGGCTGGCCGCCGCGGCGATCGAACGCGGGGCGCGCGCGCGGCATATGCGTTTGCGGGACGATCAGTTCTGACAGGCTGCTGGAAAAGTCTCTTGCCATCGCATCGACAGGCCGCAGACCGGAAAACTGTTTTTCGGCACGCTGAGCCCATATGTCGCCGGGGCGACCAGCCCGGGCGGCGCCCGACCCTCCCCATGGCACGGCGCATTGCAACATTGCTGAAAAGCGCAACCGTTGGAGGGGCTTGCCTGCCATAAAGCGCTGCAGCCCCAGCGTCCCGCCGCGCCCACCCTGGATCGGGCGCCGCCCTCCCTTTGCCGATCAAACGAAAGGTGAGGAACGGTTTTTCCTGCTTGCACCACTCATTTTACTTCTCAAGCAGCCTGCCAGACCCCACGCTCGCGGCCCGTGGGCGGCGCTGTCGGGGGCGTGCTAAAGGGCGCTGCGGTCCATCACCACCAACCCCAGCGCGCGCGCCGCGTCCAGCGACAGGATATCGCTGTCCAGCCCGCGCGGGCGCTGAAACCGCCGTATCGCCTGCGCGGTCTCTTCGTCCATGACGCCGGTGGCGGCGCCCTCGTGATAGCCGCGCACGATCAGCGCGCGTTGCAGCGAGGCCGTGAAATCACCCGTCATCTGATCCGGACAGGGCACGGCAAAGCGGTGTTCCTGCGTGCGCGCACCCTCGGCATCGCCGCCCGCTTCGGCCAGCATGGCGCTGGCCAGGCAGCCATCGACACGCGGCGCGTCGGCATCGGGGCCCTGAAAGCCCGTATCGGCGCGCTGGGCGGTATCGGGGCGCGCATCGGCATCTGAAACCGCATCGGGGTGGCCGCTCTGGCAGGCGGCCAGCAGCAGCGTGCCGGCAAGCGTCAGCACCAGCCGCATCGCGACGGGGCCATCCTGTTGCGGGCGGGGCAGGCGCGGGGTCATCCTTGTCTCCGACGGTCGGTTGTTTCCGGTTCGTCGACAGTGGTGACGTGGCAATGCGGCGAAACCCGGGCGGGAAACGGGCCTTCGGTGGGAATTTCTGCACCCGCCCGGCCCCGGGCGCCGGCGCAGGCTCTGGTCAAGCTGAGGACGCTGGCTTATGTGGGATCGCATCCAAGAGGCAGACGCAGGGACGCGGGATTGATGGCGAAGATCACCTATATCGAGTTCAACGGCACCGAACATGTGGTCGAGGTGCCCAACGGCCTGACTGTCATGGAAGGCGCGCGCGACAACGGCATCCCCGGCATCGAGGCCGATTGCGGCGGCGCCTGCGCCTGTTCGACCTGCCATGTCTATGTGGCGCCGGACTGGGTGGAGAAACTGCCCGCCAAGGACCCGATGGAAGAGGACATGCTGGATTTCGCCTATCAGCCGGACGCCGCGCGCTCGCGCCTGACCTGCCAGTTGCGCGTCAGTGACGATCTGGACGGGCTGGTGGTGCACATGCCCGAAAAGCAGATCTGATACCATGGCGCTGCCGGTCGCCACGCAACTGCGCTACTGGGGGCTGGCGGCGCTGGTTGTTGTCGCGATCCTGTGGTTTCTGGGCGATGTCATCCTGCCCTTCATCGTCGGGATCCTGCTGGCCTATATTCTGAACCCTGTGGTCAACCGGCTGGAACGGCTGGGCCTGGGCCGTGCGGCGGCCACGGTGCTGATGATGCTGGCGGCGCTGACCCTGTTGGTGGCGGTGGTGCTGCTGGTGGTGCCGCCGCTGATTGCCCAGGCCATGCGCCTGGCAGAGACCGCACCGGATTACGCCGAAGCGTTTCAGGGCTGGCTGGTGACGCAGTTTCCACAACTGGAAACCGCCGAAGCCCCGTTGCGCAGCGCGATGGACGACCTGGGCGCCTGGCTGCAGGAACGCGGCAGCGCACTGGCCGTGGGGCTGCTTTCATCGGCGCAATCGCTGTTGTCGGTCGTCATCCTGCTGGTGGTGGTGCCGGTCGTCAGCACCTATCTGCTGATCGACTGGCACAGCCTGGTGGCGCGGGTCGATGCGCTGTTTCCCCGCCAGCACGCCCCCACCATTCGCCGCCTGCTGGGCGAGATCGACCGGGCCGTCGCCGCCTTCATCCGCGGGATGGGGTCGGTCTGCCTGCTGATGGCCACCTATTACGGTGTTGCGCTGATGGCGGTGGGGCTGCAATTCGGGCTGGTGGTGGGGGTTGCGGCGGGGCTCTTGACCTTCATCCCCTATGTCGGCGCGGTGCTGGGCGGCATGCTGGCCATCGGGCTGGCGCTGTTCCAGTTCTGGGGCGACTGGTTCTCGGTGTTTCTGGTCGCCGCGGTGTTCATGGCCGGCCAGCTGGTCGAGGGTTACGGGATCACGCCCCGCGTCGTCGGCCGTTCGGTGGGGCTGCACCCGGTCTGGATCCTGCTGGCCGTCGCCGTTTTCGGGTCGATCTTCGGCCTGCCGGGGCTTCTGGTGGCGGTGCCACTGGCCGCGGCCATCGCCGTTCTGGTGCGCCACGGTGTCGGGCTTTACACCCAAAGCGCGCTCTACCGTGAAGGCTCGGTGCCGCATGGAACCGACCGTGACGGCTAGGCGCGGGCCACGGCAATTGTCGCTGGGCCTGACCCTGGCCCCGGCCATGACCCGCGCGGATTTCATGGAGGCGCCCTCGAACGCGCTGGCGCTGGGCGCGATAGAGGACCCGGGCGGCCTGCCGGCGGGCAAGCTGATCCTGACCGGCCCGGCAGGCGCGGGAAAGACCCATCTGCTGCATATCTGGGCACAGCGCATGGGCGCGCAACGGGTCGCCGCCGCCGACCTGCCCGCCATGCTGCGCCCGCTTCTGAACCTGGGCCAGGGCGCCTGCCTGGTGATCGACGATGCCGACACCGTGGCCGCCGACCCGGCCGGGCAGGAGGCGCTTTTCCATCTGCACAACCACCTGGCCACCCAACGCGGCCAGATGTTGCTGGCCGCACGCCGGCCGGTGCGCGACTGGGGGCTGTCGCTGCCGGACCTGACCTCGCGCCTGGCGGCGGCGACGCATGTGGCGCTGGCCCCGCCCGATGACGCGCTGCTGGCCGCGGTGCTGGTGAAACTGTTCAACGATCGCCAGATCCGCGTGCCGCCCAGCCTGATCGACTATCTGCTGCCACGCATCGAACGCTCGCTGGCCGCGGCGCGCGATGTCGTGGCGCGACTGGATGCCGCCGCGCTGGCCCGCGGCCGCCCGGTGACCCGCGCGCTGGCGCAAGAGGTCCTGCCGGGCACGGCCCCATGACGCAGGCCCCATGACGCAGGCCCCATGACGCAG
>SKHK01000015.1 GCA_007117005.1 Paracoccaceae bacterium | reverse complement strand
CGAAGCGCCCTATCCGCAGCGGATGGTCGATCTGTCAGAGGGGCGGCAACGCGCGCTTGCCGCCTATGCGCGCCGCCCGAAATCCTGACGCGTGGCGTTGCGCGGCAGCAACGTCATCGGGGCTTGCCCTTGCCAAGTCGGTGCCGGGCGATACTGTTGCGATATGCAAAGGGCAGCCGAGAGGGTTCCATGTCCGTTCTGACCACGACCGAGGGCCAGAAAAACCTGCCCCGCTATTTCGCGCAGGCTTTTGCCCAGGGGCGGCGGCTGCAACATGGCCGGCTGGATGTTTGCCTGCCCGATGGTCGGCGCTTCCGCGTCGAGGGGCCTGAACCCGGGCCGGTGGCCGAAATCACCGTGCACAACCCCGATGTCTTTGCCCGTCTGATCCGCGAAGGCGACATGGGCTTTGCCGAGGCCTATCTGGACGGCTGGTGGTCCACCCCGGACCTGCAGGCCTTCATGGACCTTCTGCACAGCGACAACCCGGCGATGCTGGACGAATTTCCCGCGATGACGCTGGTGCGCGCCTGGGAACGCCTGCGCCACTGGCTGCGGTCCAACAGCCGGCGCCAGGCAAAGCGCAACATCGCGCATCATTATGATCTGGGCAATGATTTCTATGCGCTGTGGCTGGATGACAGCATGACCTATTCCTCGGCGCTGTTCCGCACCGGGCAGGAAAGCCTGGAGCGCGCGCAGGAGCAGAAATACGCGTCCCTGGTCGATGCGCTGGGGGTGCAACCCGGCGATCATGTGCTGGAGATCGGCTGCGGCTGGGGCGGTTTCGCCGAATATGCCGCCGCCCGGCGGGGGCTGCGCGTCACCGCGCTGACCATCAGCCAGGCCCAGCATGACTATGCCGTGGCGCGGATGGCGCGCGCCGGCCTGTCCGACCGGGTGGAGATCCGCCTGCAGGATTACCGGGACGAGACCGGATCCTATGACGGCATCGCCTCGATCGAGATGTTCGAGGCCGTGGGCGAGAAATACTGGCCGTCCTATTTCACCACCCTGCGCGAGCGGCTGAAAGCGGGTGCGCAGGCGGTGGTGCAGGTCATCACCGTGCCCGATGCCCGGTTCGAGACCTATCGCACCAATGTCGACTTCATCCAGAAATACATCTTCCCGGGCGGCATGCTGATCTCGCCCAGCCGGTTCCGGCAAGAGGCCGGGCAGGTCGGGCTGTATGTGCCGGGCTCCATCGAATTCGGCGACAGCTACAGCCAGACCCTGCGCCGCTGGCATGATGCTTTCCTGGCCGAATGGGGGCGGATCAGCGCCATGGGCTATGACGACCGCTTTCGCCGGATGTGGGAATTCTACCTGACCTCTTGCGCCGCGGCGTTCCGTACCGGTATCTGTGACGTGACCCAGATTACCCTTCGGCGCCCGGCCTGACCCGGCGCGGGGCCCAGAACAGGCGGACAGGGACAGCATGTTCACCATCATCCGGCCCATCGCGGCGCTTGCCCTTGCCCTGCTGACCGCGATTGCCGCGCAGGCCTGGTGGCCGCTTTACCGGCCGGACTGGCCCGTGCCCGCGGGTTTCGTGATCACGATGGCGGTCTGCGGGTTGGTGGTGGGCTGGGGCTTTCTGGGCGCTCGGGTTGATCGGCGGCTGTGGATGACGGTTTTCGCCGCGTTTCAGGCCGTGGTGCTGACCGCGCTTCTGGCGACGCTGGTCTTTGGCATCAGAGAGGTCTTCGCCCAGGGCTACCGCCGCCGCTTCCGTGAACCCATGGAGGCCGTGAACGGCTTTTTTGACTTCGCGGCCTCATGGCTGGCGCTGGCGCTGGAGCGGGACATCCTGGTCCTGCTGGCCGTCGGGGCGTTGATCGTGGGGGTTTTCGTGCATCTGCTGCATGCCCTTTTCGAACGCCGCCGCCTGTCGCGCTGATCATGGCGCTGCCGCTTTTCCTGTTCGGCTGTCTTGGCCATGCGCCACTGCTGGCGGCCCTGGGTGCCGGCGGGGCCGCCCTTGTGCCGGCACGCGCGCCCGGCTGGCGCGCGCAGGCGGTGCCGGGTGGGTTGCACCCGTTGGCCAGGCTGCGGGCTGATGCCGGAGAAGGCTGCGACGGGCTGCTGTGTCACCCTGGGGCGCTGGCGCACGGGCGTATCATGGCCTGGGCCGCGGCGCTGGGCATGGCGCCCATGCCGGTCACCGTCGCCGCGGGCGGGCAGGACGGCATCGCCGCGCTTTGCCTGCAACCGGCGGGCATGCCCGCCGGGGCGGCAGACCCGTCCGTGCCTGATTGGTCCCTGCCGGGCTGGGCGGCGGCGCATGGCCCGCTGGCGGTGGAGGCCGTGCCGGAACTCTTTGCCCTGGCTGCCACCATGACGCCCGATGCGCTGCAGGCGCGCCTTCCCACGCTGGCGCTGCGCGTCGCCAGCCGCCTGCGGGCGCGCGTACCCGCAGGCCCACCACAACTGCGCCGGGCGCCCGGCCCCGACGATCTGCACATCGAAGCGCTGGAACGGCCCTACACCGCCTTTTTCGCGGTCGAGGTCGCCGATCTGCGGTTTCGCCGCTTTGACGGCCGGCTGTCGCCGCCCGTGCGCCGGGCGGGCTTCGTGATGGCCGATGCGGTGACCGTGCTGCCCTATGACCCGGCCCGCGACCGGGTGCTGGTGGTCGAACAGTTCCGCTATGGCCCGCTGGTGCGCGGGGACCCGAACCCCTGGTCGCTGGAGGCGATTGCCGGGCGCATCGACGCCACCGAGACACCCGAGACCGCCGCCCGCCGCGAAGCGCAGGAGGAAGCAGGGCTGACAATGGACAGGCTGCACCCGGTGGGGCGCTATTATCCCAGCCCAGGCGCGGTCAGCGAATATATCTGGTCCTATGTCGGGCTTACCGCATTGCCGGACGATGCCGCCGGGATCGGCGGTCTGGAAAGCGAGGCCGAGGATATCCGCGCGCATGTCCTGGACCGCGCCCGGCTCATGGCGCTGATCGACGCGGGAGAGGTGGAAAACGCGCCGCTGATCCTGTCGGCGCTGTGGTTGCAGGCCAATCTGTCACGGCTGCGCCCGGAATGATGCCGGTTAGATGCCTGGGCGCTCAGCGGCCTGCGGTTCACAGTGCCGCGCAACTGCGCTAGAAGCGCGCGGACATGAAATCGGGGCGCCGGACTACCGGCGATGGGGCGGATGACACCGGACGAAAATCAGGCCCGTCGGGCACCGGTCCGTGAGGCAGATGCTCATCAGGGACCGGCCGCCACGCAGACCGCCACGCAGGCCGCTGCGCCGGATGTGCCCCCCACCACGGTCAATGATCATGACCGCGCCCGGGACCGCCGGCTGTTCCTGTGGCTGTGGCGGACCGAGGCCCGGCCGCTGGCCCCGCTGATCCTGCTGGCGCTGGTGCTGATGGCGGTGGATGGGGCGACGATGGGCGCCTTTACGCTGCTCATCCAGCCGATGTTCGATGATGTGCTCATCGCCAATGACAGCGCCGCGCTGGCCTTTGTGGCGGCAGCCGTGGCGGGGGTGTTCCTGTTGCGCGCGGTGCTGATCCTGCTGCACAAGCCGCTGACGACATGGCTGAGCGAGCGTATCGTGGCCGGCATGCAAAAGCGCCTGCTGGCGCATCTGATGCGGCTGGATCACGCCTTTTTCCACAACCACCCGCCCGGCGTGCTGATCGACCGGGTGCGGGGCGACACCAGGTTGCTGGGCGATGCCTTCGTCAAGCTGATGCCGGCGCTGGCGCGCGACCTGATCACGGTGGTGGCGCTGTTGGGCGTGACGCTGTGGATCGACTGGCGCTGGACGTTGACGGTGCTGTTGGTGGTGCCGGTCCTGCTTTTGCCGATGCTGGCCCTGCAGCGGCTGGTGCGGCGGATGGAGCGGCGGTCCCGCGTGACCTCGGCCGAGGCGTCGAACCGGCTGGACGAGGTGTTTCACGGCATCTACACCATCCAGCGCAACGGGCTGGAGGCCCGCGAAAGCGCGCGTTTCGCGCAGATCGTCAAGCGCTTTATCCTGGCGCAGATGCGCGCGAAGTTCGGCGCCGCCGGGATCGTGTCGCTGGTCGAGATCGTCTCGGCCGCGGCCTTTGTGCTGGTGCTGGTGATCGGCGCGCGCCAGATCGTTGCCGGTGATCGCACGGTGGGCGAGTTCATGGCCTTCTTCACCGCCTTCGCGCTGCTGACCCAGCCCATCCGCAAACTGAGCGCGCTAAGCGGCACCGTGCAGGCGGTGCTGGCCGGGCTGGAACGTGTGCATGCGATGATGCAGGTCGCGCCGCGCATCACCCAGCCCGCCGCCCCGCTGGCGCCGATGCCGGCGCCTGATGCGCTGGACGTGCGCTTTGATGAGGTGCATTTCGCCTATGACAGCGAGCCGGTGCTGCGCGGTTTTTCCATGACCGCCGCGGCCGGGCGGGTGACGGCGTTGGTAGGGCCCTCCGGAGCGGGGAAATCGACGGTCTTCACGCTGCTGGCGCGGCTCGCCGACCCGCAGGCGGGGCGGGTGCTGATCGGCGGGCAGGATATCGCCCGGCTGGATCTGGCCGGGCTGCGCGACATGATCTCGGTCGTGGCGCAGGACAGCGCGCTTTTCGACGAAAGCCTGCGCGACAACGTCCTTCTGGGCGCCGAGGATGTGAGCGAGGATCGTCTGCGCGCGGCCATGGAGGCCGCGCATGTTGCCGAATTCCTGGACCAGTTGCCGCAGGGGCTGGATACGCGCGTGGGGCCGCGTGGCGCGGCGCTTTCCGGCGGGCAGCGCCAGCGTGTCGCCATCGCCCGCGCCATTTTGCGCGACCGGCCGATCCTGCTGCTGGACGAGGCTACCTCGGCGCTGGATGCGCGATCCGAACGGCTGGTGCAAGAGGCGCTGGCGCGGCTCAGCGCGGGGCGCACGACGCTGGTCATCGCGCATCGGTTGGCCACGGTGCGCGGCGCGGACCGGATCGTGGTGATGGAGCGCGGCCGGATGGTGGAAGCGGGCACGCATGAGGCGCTGATGGCGCAGGGCGGGGCTTATGCGCGGCTGCATGCGGTGCAGTTGGGGGCGCAATAGGGCCGTCGCGGTTTGTCGGAGCGGGGGCAGTGGGGCGCTGCCACCCTCGGGCCATACGGCCCTCACCCCCCGGAGTATTTCCGGCAAGATGAAAGGGCGGGTGATTGACCTTGTCCCCGACCGTGGTAGGGGACAGGCCAGACCGAGGGGTGAGGCGATGAACCTGTTCAACGAGATGCGCGCACTGGTGCTGGACTGTCTGGGCGCGATGGTGACCGAGGGCGTGCTGCCCGCCGGGTTGTCCTTTGACGCTGTCGCCGTGGAGCCACCGCGCGATCCGGCGCATGGCGATATGGCGACGAATGCGGCGATGGTGCTGGCAAAGCCTGCGGGGCTGAAGCCGCGCGTGATCGCCGAGGCACTGGCGGGGCGGCTGGGCATGGATGCGCGTGTCGCCTCGGCCGAGGTGGCGGGGCCGGGTTTCCTGAACCTGCGGCTGGCGCCCGCTGTCTGGCAGGGTGTGGTGGCAGCCGCGCTGGCGGCAGGCCGGGATTTCGGGCGCTCGGATCTGGGCGCCGGGCGGCGGGTGAATGTGGAATTCGTTTCCGCCAACCCCACCGGGCCGATGCATGTGGGCCATGTGCGCGGCGCCGTGGTGGGCGATGCGCTGGCCAGTCTGCTGGCCTTTGCCGGCTGGGAGGTCACGCGCGAATATTACATCAACGACGGCGGCGCGCAGGTCGATGTGCTGGCGCGTTCGGCCTATGAGCGTTACCGCGAGGCGCATGGGCTGTCGCCCGAGATTGCCGAGGGTCTTTACCCGGGTGATTATCTGATCGAGGTGGGGGCCGCGCTGAAGGCCGCGTTCGGCGACCGCTATCTGGACCGGCCCGAGGGGGAATGGCTGGCCCCGTTCCGCGATTTTGCCTGCCAGCGGATGATGGCCATGATCCGCGAAGATCTGGCCGCGCTGGGCGTGCGCATGGATATCTATGCCAGCGAAAAGGCGCTTTACGGCACTGGCAGGATCGAGGCCGCCCTGGACCGGCTGCGGGGGCTGGGCCTGATCTATGAGGGCGTGCTGGAGCCGCCCAAGGGCAAGACGCCAGAGGACTGGGAGCCGCGCGAGCAGACGCTTTTCCGTTCGACCGCGCATGGCGACGATGTGGACCGCCCGGTGAAGAAATCCGACGGCGGCTGGACCTATTTCGCCCCTGATATCGCCTATCACTGGGACAAGATCGAACGCGGCTATGATGCCTTGATCGATGTCTTCGGCGCCGATCACGGCGGCTATGTCAAGCGGATGAAGGCCGCCGTGGCCGCGTTGTCTGATGGCAAGGTGCCGCTGGAGGTCAAGCTGATCCAGCTGGTGAAGCTTTACAAGGACGGCCAACCCTTCAAGATGTCGAAGCGTGCCGGCACCTTCGTCACCCTGCGCGATGTGGTCGAGGAAGTGGGCGCCGATGTCACCCGCTTCACCATGCTGACGCGCAAGAATGACGCGACGCTGGATTTCGACTTTGCGCGCGTGCTGGAGCAGTCGCGCGACAACCCGGTCTGGTATGTGCAATACGCCCATGCGCGCATCGCCTCGGTGCTGCGCAAGGCGGCGGGGACCGGGCTGGCCGTTGATGATGCCAGCCTGGTCGGCGCCGATCTGGGCCAGTTGGACCATCCGGCCGAGCTGTCGCTGATCCGGCGGCTGGCGGACTGGCCGCGGCAGGTGGATATTGCCGCCCGCGCGCAAGAGCCGCACCGCATCGCGGGCTATCTGGGGGACCTGGCCGCCGACCTGCACGCCCACTGGAACCGCGGCAATGACGAGCCCGGCCTGCGTTTTCTGCAGGATGATCCCGCTGTTTGTGCTGCAAAACTTGCGCTGGCACGTGCCACGGGCGTTGTTATTTCCGCAGGTCTTGCTATGCTGGGTGTGTCGCCGGCAGAGGAAATGCGCTGAAGCGCCCCTGCCGGCAGCGCTTTCGACCGGGCAACAGGCACCTGCCCGGCAAGCGTGATCGGATAACAGGCTGAGCCGGGACAAACCCGGCCTGCGCATGAGGCGAGCATGGCACAGTGGCATGAAACGGCACCACCTGCCGGCATGCAGGACGGCGCGCAGCCCCTGCAACCGGCGCTGGTTATGAACTTCGTTGCGGCAATCCTGTCGCTGGCGCTGCTGGCCGGCGTCTCTATCTGGAGCTACCGGCTGATGGTGCGCGATGTCAGCGGCGTTCCGGTAATCCAGGCGCTGGACGGGCCGATGCGTGTCTCGCCCGAGGACCCGGGCGGCCGCCGCGCCCCGCATCTGGGGCTGGCGGTGAATGCCGTTGCGGCCTCTGGTACCGCTGCGCCGGCGGCGGAAACCGTGTCTCTGGCGCCTGCCCCCGCGGATCTGGAGCCGGAGGACCGGCTGGTCTTTCGGCCCGATGGTGGCGATCTTGCCGCCGCAGCGCGCCACACCGCGGCCGCGCCCGGTCCTGCGCCGCAGGATGACGCCCCCGCCCCAGAGGGCCGCACCGCCGATGCGCCCGGCCCCCTGCCCAGTGTCAT
>SKHK01000246.1 GCA_007117005.1 Paracoccaceae bacterium | reverse complement strand
CTGGCCGGTTACGGCGGCGGGCGCTGACCATGGGCGAGCTGACCCGCGCCGCGGGTGTCGGTTCCGGCGTGGTGATGACCATGGCCGCGCAGGGCGCGCTGACCGAGGGCGAGGCCCCGCGCGACACCCCCTATCCGCGCCTGGACCCCGCGCGCCCGGGCAAGGCGCTGTCGCCGGATCAGGCGGCGGCGGCAGAGCGGCTGGTGGCCGACAGTGCCGATTTCTCGGTCACGCTGCTGAAGGGCGTCACGGGGTCCGGCAAGACCGAGGTCTATCTGGAGGCCGTCGCCCGTTGCCTGCGCGCGGGCCGTCAGGCGCTGGTGCTGCTGCCCGAAATCGCGTTGACCGCAGGCTTCATCGAACGCGTGGAGGCCCGTTTCGGCGCGCGGCCCGCCGAATGGCATTCCGGCGTCACCCAGACCGAAAGGCGGCGGCTGTGGCGCATGGTGGCCGAAGGGGGCGCGCAACTGGTGGTCGGTGCGCGCTCGGCCCTGTTTTTGCCCTACCGCGATCTGGGGCTGGTGGTGGTCGACGAGGAACACGACCCCTCCTACAAGCAGGAGGATGGCGTGCTCTACAACGCCCGTGACATGGCGGTGCTGCGCGCCTCGCTGTGCGGGGCGCAGGTGGTGCTGGCCTCGGCCACGCCGGCGCTGGAAAGCTGGGCCAATGCTGAAATGGGCAAATACGCGCGCCTTGACCTGCCGGCGCGTTTCGGCGTGGCGGAATTGCCGGACATGGCGGCGATCGACATGCGCACGCAGGATGTGCCCTCGGGCCGCTGGATATCGCCCGCGCTGGCCGGGGCAGCGGCAGAGCGGCTGGCGGCGGGGGAGCAGGTCTTGTTCTTCCTCAACCGCCGGGGCTATGCGCCGGTGACGATCTGCCGGGCCTGCGGGCACCAGATCGAATGCCACCAATGCGACGCGCGGATGGTGGAACACCGTTTCCTGAAGCGCCTGATGTGCCACCAATGCGGCGCCACCGCGCCGATGCCCACGGCCTGCCCGTCCTGCGGGGCCGAGGGAAAGCTCGCGCCCGTCGGCCCCGGCGTGGAGCGGCTGGAAGAGGAAACCCGCGCGCTGTTCCCCGATGCAAGCGTCACCGTGCTGTCGTCGGACCTCTTCGCCTCGTCGCGCGCGCTGAAGGACCGGATCGAGGCCATCGCGGCGGGCGAGGCCGATATCATCATCGGCACGCAACTGGTTGCAAAGGGTCACAATTTCCCGCTGCTGACGCTGGTGGGGGTGATCGACGCCGATCTGGGCCTGCACGGGTCGGACCTGCGCGCGGGCGAGCGGTCTTTCCAGCTGATCCGGCAGGTCGCGGGCCGGGCAGGGCGGGCGGAAAAGCCGGGCCGGGCGCTGTTGCAGACCCATCAGCCGGACCATCCGGTGATCCGCGCCATCCTCTCGGGCGATGAGGAAGGTTTCTGGCGGGCCGAGGCCGCCGAGCGCCGGGCGCTGGCGATGCCGCCCTATGGCAGGCTGGCGGGGATCATCCTGTCGGGGCCGGATCTGCCGGCGCTGTTCGACCACGCGGGCGCCCTGGCGATGCGGGCCGAACCCCTGCAACGCATCGGCGCGCAGGTCTTCGGCCCCGCGCCCGCGCCGATCGCGCGCGTCCGCGGGCGCCACCGCGTGCGGATGCTGGTCAAGGCGGCAAAGGCCGCGCCGTTGCAGGGGGCTCTCTCGGCCTGGGTGGCGGCACTGCCGCTGCCAAGAAACGCGCGGCTGGCCATCGATATCGACCCGCAAAGCTTCTGGTAGGGTGGCGGGTTACGGCAACCACATCTCGCAGGAAGTGATGTCATCGAACCAGGGCGCGGTGCGCACCCAGCCCAGATTATCCGATCCGGTATCGACGCGAACGAAGATCCAGCCGTTTTCCTCTTCCGAAAAGATACCCAGCGACAGGCCCGCCTGCAGCGTGCCGGTGACCGGCGCGGCGTCGCGCGGGGCGGCGTGCAGGGTCAGCGCCGGTCCCTGATAGCTCATGCAGGAGGCATTGACCTCGCGCGCCGTCGGCACGGTTTCGATCCGCGACCAGTCCCAGCCGGCGACCCAGGCATCGAGCGCGCGCGCCTCGGTATCGACCTGGCAACCGAAAAGCCGCTCGATCCCGGCGATCTGGCGCATCCGCGCGGCGCCGTCCGGCCCGGGCGCGGCCCCGGCGACGCAGCCGGCATTGCCAAAGGTCGCCTGTCCCAGCGGCGTGCCGAAACAGACCCCGGCGCGATGGGCGATCAGATTGCGCATGAACCACAGGCTTTCACAGCCGAACCCCCCGGCGGCGACCGGGGCCGGCGCGGCCGGCAGCAGCATCGCGGCAAGGATCAGCGCCGAAAGCGGGGCGGGAAGGAAACGGAAAGACGGAATACGCATGACGACCCCCGGAAAACCTCTGACAAGCAGCCGGAATGGCGACTTTTCGCGGCCTGGCGCGTGCCGTGTGGCCCCAGTGTCGCCTCTCCGGCGCGTTCGATCAACCGGCAATGCGGGCGGCACGCCATGTAATGCCCGCCCGAAGGACGCTCAGAAATCCGTGGGCGCGCCGCCCTCGGCCTTTCGGCGGTCCACGAAATCGGCCAGTTCCTCGGCGATGGCGGGGTCCATCGCGGGCGGCTGAAACCCGTCCACGATCTGCCGGTAAAGCCGGTGCGCGCGTTCCGGGGTCTGCACGGCGCCATCGGCCTCCCATGCCTCGTAATTGCGCCAGTCGGACACGATGGGGGCGTAAAAGGCGGTCTCGTAGCGTTCGCGGGTGTGTTCGCAGCCGAAGTAATGCCCGCCGGCGCCGACCTCGGCCACGGCCGAGAGCGCGATATCCTGGGCCGTGGTGGCCGTCAGGGCGGGTTCGAAATAGCGCTGGATCATCTGCAGCATCTCGCAATCCATCACCAGCTTTTCGGGGCTGGCGATCAGCCCGCCCTCCAGCCAGCCGGCGGCGTGATAGACCATGTTGGTGCCCGATTGCACGGCGGCCCACAGCGAATTCGACGTCTCCCACATGGCCTGACCGTCCGGCGCATTGGCCGTGCACACGCCAGAGGACCGCAAGGGCAACCCGTAGAAACGCGCCATCTGCCCGGTCATCTGCGTGGCGCGCATGTATTCCGGGGTGCCGAAGGCCGGCGCCCCCGACCGCATGTCCACATTCGAGGTAAAGGTGCCCATGCCCACCGGGCAGCCGGGGGCGGCGTATTGCAGCAGCGCGACGGCGGCCAGCGTCTCGGCCACCGACAGGGTCACGGCGCCGGCCATGGTCACGGGCGCCATGGCGCCGGCCAGGGTAAAGGGCGTCACCACCACCGGCTGGCCGCGGCGCGCCATGCGCAGCGCGCCGTCGATCATGGGGAAATCATGCTTCAGCGGCGAGGTGGAGTTGATGTTGGTGAACATCCGCGGGCTGGCGTCGAATTCCGCATGCGTCAGGCCGGCGGCGATACGCACCATCTCCATCACGTCCTCCACCCGCTCGCGCCCCAGGCAATAGGCATGCACGCCCTTGTCGGTCAGGGTCAGCTGGTCATGCAGGCAGTCCAGATGGCGGGTGGCAGGGTGCAGGTCCACGGGTTCGACCGGATAGCCGCCGGACAGGTGGATGCAGTTGAAGGCCTGCGCCAGCATCGTCAGGTCACGAAACGCCGCGCGGTCGCCGGGCCGCTTGCCCTGCGCCAGGTCCCAGACATTGGGCGGCGAGCAGACATGGATGAAGGTCATCGCCTGCCCGCCGATGGTCACGGCGCGGTCGGGGTTGCGCGGGGTGATGGTAAAGGGGCCGGGGGCGCGGGCGACCATTTCAGTGACGAAATCGTCGTCCATCTGAACGCGCTGCCCTTCCACCCGGCAGCCGGCAGCGCGAAACAGCGCCAGCGCCTCGTCGTTCAGGAACTCGATGCCGATTTCCTGCAGGATATGCAGGGCGCCCCGGTGGATGGCCTGCACGCCGTCTTCGTCCAGCGGCGCCACCGGCGGGTCCGGGTTCACGGGCTGGCGCCAGGCCTGCTGGCTCAGCCCGGCCTCTGCGCCGCGCCTGGGGTTGCCACGCCGCCCGCCAGAACGCCCGCCAGAACGCCCGCCAGAACGCCCGCCAGAACGCCCACCCGTGCGCCCGCCGCCCCCGTCTGGCGCGAGCATCGCCGCATCAGCACTGCCGGGGTCAGACGCTGCTGCCACAGCGTCGTCCCTGCCATGGCCCGAATCGCTCCGCCGCTGCCGCATGCCGGTCTCCGCTTTGAATGCACTGGCTTGCCTCGCCGTCGATCAGCCTAAGCGGGTCTGCCCTGCCACGACAAGCAGAGGATTGTGCGCAAGGGTGATTTCATTCTCAACTGTCGGCATGCGTCACGCACGCATCCAGAATTCGGCCCGTTTGCGCCACAATCGAGGCTCAATCCAACGGACAGTCTTGCAACAAGTATCCGGCGGAATGTGCCTCATGGATCGAATTCATCCGGACAACCATCTCTACCGGGCAGTCGCGCGTTTCGTGCGAGGCGATCAGGGCGCCGTTTCGGTCGATTGGGTGGTGCTCAGCGCTGCGGTCGTGGTGCTGGGCGTGATGGTCGTGCTGGGTGTCCGGTCCGTGGCAGAGCAGCTTGCCGCCGAAATCGATACGGTGACGCGTGATGCGACTGTCATCTTGTCCGAGTCTGCCAGTGGGGAGGGCGAGGATAACGACGGCGGCGCTGCCGGCGGCGATGGCCCCTGATCAGGTGACGTATCAGGTGACGGTGGCCTGGTGGCCCTGCCCGGAACACCCGATGGCGGTGGCCTGATCGGCGATGACCATGCCCGATAGACCTCTGCAAGGGTGATTTCATTCTCATCACGCCTTTTCCGCCCTTGCAGCGCCCGGATAGCGAGACTTTTCTGCCTCAAATCAGGACAATGCTCTGCGATCATGATCTGGCTGATTCGTGGAGAGTTTTTGATGGAACGCGTTTGCGACGTTCAAGCGGCCGCCGGCACAATGACGGGCTTTCTGCGACGGGCTTTCTGCGCGCAGAACAGGGTGCCGTTACCGTTGACTGGGTTGTTCTGAGCGCAGCGATAGTGGGGATGGGCGTGCTGGCTGTCCTTGGCGTCCGGTCCGGGTCCGAGCAGATGGCTGCCATTATCGACACGGCCCTGAGTGATGCGGCCGTCGTGGTGGGCGACGTCGCCCCAGCGCGGGGCGATAGCGGCGATGCCGACCCCGGCCTGACAGACACCTGCACGGCGATGACCCCGGAATGCGGTTTCCACGACCCTGCGCCGAATCTGGGCCCGCTGCGCCCGGCCCCGCCCTCGATGCCCGGCCCTGACGAGTTCGTGACCTTCCCCGAGCCGGACATGCTGCCAGCCATCCGCTAGTTTCAGGGATTACACCCCGATACGCCGGGCAATGCGCAGACCGGGCAGCGCTCAGGCCGTGCGTTCAGACCTGCGACCGCTGTGCCAGCGCACGGACCCAGTCGGCGGCCTGATGGGCATGCACCTCGGCATGGCGGATCTGGCTGTCAAAGCCGCGCGCCAGGTCATGGATCAGCGCGCGGGCGCGTATATGCAGGTAGAACTCCCCGGTATAAAGCGTCGCGCGGGTATAGCCGAACAGCGTCATCGGCGGGGCAAAACGCGAACGGCCATCGTAAAGATACAGTCGAAAGGCCGGATAAAGCTCGTCCAGCGTGGCGGCGATATGTTCCAGCTGTTCGGCCCGTTCGGGCACTGGCAGGCCCTGCCAGATGCCCTGACCCGCGGCGAAAAGTTCCAGTGTCTGCAAGGGCATGCAGGTCTCGATATCGCTTTCGGGCATGCGCGAGAAATGCAACCGCGTGCGGGTCTGGTTCTGCAGGCGCTGGCGCTCTTGCATGGAGGCGCGCGCCTGAAAGGCGATCACCGCCTCGGTGCGCATAAGATCGGGCAGTTGTGCGGGGACATACCGCACCTTCTGACCCGCGACCTCGGCATGCCAGCGCTCCATCGCGGTGCGGCCCTGTTCGTCCAGCGCGGCCTCGGTATCGACGATGTTCAGCGCCTGGGTCAGCGTGCCGCGCCCGTCGCTCAGGCCCAAGAGCCAGTCGCTCGACACCTGAAAACGCCGGGCGATGGCCAGCACCGTCTCGGCCCGGGGCAGGCGGGGGTTCTGCCCGCTCATCAATTGCGAGAGTGCCGAACGGTCCAGCCCGATGGCCTGCGCCAGGGCGGTCTGGGTCAGCCCCTCGGCCGCCTGAAGCATAGCCAGACGCTGGCGGAACAGACTGGCGGCGCTGCGTTTGTCCATGACGGATCCTTTGGGGGGTTTGGTAACAGTATGTAACAAAACCCGTCAAGTGCTGCGTGAGATGCGTATCAGACGCACATTGTCACCGGGTGGACAGGGGCGCAGAAGGGGGCAATCGGAACGATCGGATGGGTGATGCATGCGGGTCGAATGGCCGACGGTGGCGATGATTGCGCTGGCCTATGGGGGCTGGGCGGTGGCGGGGGTCTGGCTGTGGCCGGCGGTGCCCTGGCTGGCGCTGGCGATGATGGCGCTGGCCGCGGCGCTGCATTCCTCGCTGACGCATGAATGCCTGCACGGCCATCCAACGCGGCGGGCCCTCGTGAACGAGGCGCTGGTGACGCTGCCCCTGACGCTGTTCTACCCTTACCGCCGTTACCGCGCGCTGCATCTGGCCCATCACCGCGATGAACGCCTGACCGACCCGTTCGACGATCCCGAAAGCTATTACAAGGCCCGCTGGCAGTGGGACGCGATGCCGCGCTGGCTGCGCGGGGTGCTGCGGGTGAACAACACGCTGGCGGGCCGCGTGGTGCTGGGGCCGGTTCTGGGCGTGGCGGGTTTCATCGCCGGCGAGGTCCGGCTGCTGTGGCTGGGCGCGCGCGGGGTTCGCCGTGCCTGGGCGCTGCATCTGCCGGCGATGGCGGCGGTGCTGGGGGCGGTCTGGGCGATGGGGGTGCCGCTGTGGCTCTATCTGCTGGCGGTGGTCTGGCCCGCGCTGGGCGTGATCGCCATCCGCACCTATGCCGAACACCGCTGGCACGAGACGCCGGAGGGGCGCACGATTATCGTGGAACGCTCGCCCTTGGCGTGGCTTTTTCTGCACAACAACCTGCATGTGGTGCATCATCAGATCCCCGCTGCGCCTTGGTATGCGCTGCCCCGGCTTTATGCTGCGCGCCGCGCGCATTGGCAGGGGCTGAACGGGGGGTATGTGTTTCGCAGCTACTGGCCGCTGATCCGCGCGCATCTTTGGTGCCCGAAGGAGCCGGTGGCGCATCCGGCGCTGCACCTGGCGCGTGACGCCGAGCCGGGGGCGGGCAGGGCGTGACCGGACTGGCCTGCCTGCCGATGTATGACTGGCCCGAGGAACGCGCGGCGATTGATGACTGGTACGCGCGCTTGCGCGCACGAGTGGGGGCTGCGCTGCCGTCCGTCCTGACCCGCCCCGAGGATGAGGAAGCGCTGTTTGCGCTGTGGCGTGACCCTGCGCTGGTGCTGGGGCAGACCTGCTGGGGGCCGTTGTCGCTGGGTCTGTTGCCGGGGTTGCGGGTGCTGGCGCAGCCGGATTATTCGGATGTGCCAGGCGG
>SKHK01000020.1 GCA_007117005.1 Paracoccaceae bacterium | reverse complement strand
TAAAACACATGCGGCCTGCCCTGATGATCGAACTTGCCCAGCGTCAGCGACCGGCTTTCGATGCGCTGGCTGTGCACCCGCGCCAGGGTCTGGAAATAGCTTTCGTCCGGTATCCATGTGTAGCGGAAATAGCGGTCCAGCGCCGGGCCTTCGGGCTCTGCCAGAATGGATTGCAGGGTATTTCGCGTCAGGCACCACCATTGCGAGCCGATACGCGGCGCCAGCCCGGCGGGGATGTCCCGGCGCACGCCCAACCGGCGCTGCAGGTCCACGCAGTGGTCGAACAGCCAGCGACGACGCTTGTAGGCGAAGGGAAAGTAAAGCGTGAAGCGTTCCCGGGACAGGCCGCCCTTGGTCCAGTTCACATCGGCCACACTGACCGATTCGATGAAATCCCGGTCCCTGTGCCGCGCCAGATACCCCGCCAGATGCGACACCGGTCGCAGGGGCAGGCAGGCCCCGGACAGCGTGTAGACATGGCGCACCTGCGGATAGCTTTCCAGCATCAGCGCCGCGGCCCGCCGCATCGCCAGGACCAGCGACCAGGTGCCCCATTCGCAGGCCAGCCGCGGGGCAAACCGCACATCCGGCAGGTCGGCCAGCGCGGCCTGCAGCCCCTGCACGGCCGGCGCCGGCGTGCGGGCATCGACATGGATGACCACGGGGCTGCCCGCCGCCGCCAGAAAGCGCGCTACCTGTGCGGTGCGGTGCAGCGCGTCATGCGCCATCATCACGAAGCCCAGCGCCGCGCTCATGCCCAACTGCCCTTTGACATCAGCCCCATGATTTCAAGCTGACGCCAGTTGATGAACTGTTCCGACCAGCTGGTCCACAGATCGGTGCCCTGCGCCAGCCCCCCGGCATAGGCACGATATTCGCGCCCGCCCGCGTAATGCTGGGCGCGCTCCATCTCCTCGCGCGCCTTGTCGCCCAGCGTGGCCAGGAACTTTGCATGCAGCAGGCAGCCCGATGCCTTTTCGCCGCCCGCACCCTCGTAAACCAGGTTCAGCCCGCGCGGCAGCAACATATGGGTGGAACTGACATAGACCTGACCGCGCGCCCATTTCACCAGCGGCACCTTGTTCAAAGCGGGCGCATCGATGGGGTTGTCGGCAAAGAAGGCCCGCGCGCGCGGGCCGCCCTGTATCCACAGGTTGCGGTGGTACGGGTTGCGGGTGATGGTGTAGTTGGCACTGTCGAACCAGGCGGCGATCTCGAACGGATTCTGCCCCTCGGCGCAGGGCTGCGCAGTCAGATCGCCCTTCGGATACATGTCCAGCAGCAGCGTGCCGAAGGACCGGATGCCGCTGTCATCCAGCCAATCCGTCAGCGCCGGCAGGGGGCGCGTGTCGCAGAAGGGGTAGACCAGGAACTCGTCCACATCGACCACCAGCGCCCAGCGCCCGGCGGCGTGCCGGCCCAGCAGATGGTTCACCCAGTCCATGCCGAAAGCGGCATCGCGATAGCTGGCCTGCGTGTGCCAGACCGAACAATCCACCTGATCGGCCAGAAACGCCCCGCTGCCGTCATCCGATCCGTTATCGATGAACAGGAAATGGTCCACGCCCAATTCCCTGTAATATTTCAGGAAATAAGGCAGGCGCGGGCGTTCGTTACGCAGCGTGCAGACCAGCAGACGCGCATCGCGCCGCAGCCCCTGCATGCGGTCGGCGACCGCGCGCAGGTCACGGCCAGCGCGCCGGGCGCGCCGCAGCCAGCCCGCCCGCATGCGGCGCAAGCGCCATGTCGATATCAACCTCAAACCGGCACGTCCCCGCAGACCTCCATGGCCCTTTCCTACCCCTAAACCTTTACGAGACGGTTTTGAATCCCCTCCATCACGCCCAGCCGCCACGGGACATGATCCCCTCGCCCTCCAACTGCTGCCAACCGCGATACGGGGTCGAGGCCGCGCACCACAGATCCGGCGCCTGAGTCAACGCCTCATGATAGGGGTCATAGACCAAAGGGTCGCCGAAATGCTGGCGCCGCTGCCGCTCTTCGGCGGATTTCTCCACGATCTGAGGCAGAAATTTCGTGTGCAGCAACACGCCGCTGGGTTTTTCACCGCCCGCGTCATCAAAGATCGCGCGGTTCATCGCCCGCGGCAGCAGGGAATGGGTGGAATTGAGATAGACATGCCGCCGGTTCCAACGCACCAGCGGCACCTTGGTCAACGTCGGCCCCCGGCGCGGCTGCTCTGACAGAAACACGCGCGAACGCGGCCCGCCCTGTATCCACAGCGCGTCGATATCGGCCTTGCGGGTGATCGTGTAATTCGCCCGGTCGAACCAGGCCAGCACCTCTGTCGGGTCCTTCCCGGCACGGTAGGGCGCGGCGCCCAGCGGGCCCTTCGGGTAAAGCTCCAGCATCAGGGCACCCAGCGCCACCTCACCGTGCCCGTCCAGCCAGTCGGTCAGCGCGGGCAGGGGGCGGGTCTCGTGATGCGGGTAGATCAGCAACTCATCGGCATCGACCGTCAGGCACCATCGCCCATGCCCGTGCCGGATCAGCAGCCATTGCAGCCAGTCCATGCCGAACCGCGCCGCCCGGTAACTGGCGCCCGTATGCCAGACCGAGACATCGGGCTGATCCAGCAGCATCGCCCGCCCGCCGTCATCGCTGTCATTGTCGACGAACAGGAAATGCCCCACCCCCAGCGCCCGGTAATGCGCCAGAAAATGCGGCAGGCGCAGCGCCTCGTTGCGCAGACAGCAGAAGAGAAGCACATCACCGTGCCGGATCGCCCCGGTCCGGTCGGCCAGACAGCGCAATTCGCGTCGCTTCCACAGCGCGCGCAGCAGCCGGTTCTGGCGCTTGCGCCGCCAGCGCCAGGCCTCTCGCAGCGCGCCCAGCCGCTTCATGCCACCCCTGCTCCTGTTCTTGCCCCTTCATCTTGCCACAAATACTTGCGGGGGTGAATTCGCGCTTGGTACAAGCGCGAAGAGGGGGCAGCAGCCCCCCCTCCCAGCCCGTCACAGGCGCAACCGTTATTGCGCAGCCTGCCGCATCGCCACCGTGTCATAAAGGAACTCTTCCAGCTCCTCGCGCAGATCGTCGCGCGCCAGGCCAAAGGCCAGCGTCGCCTGCAGGAACCCGGCCTTCGACCCGCAGTCATAGCGCTGCCCCTCGAAACGGTAGCCATGCACGTTGCCGGCGCGCGCGATCTCCTGCGCGATGGCATCGGTCAGCTGGACCTCGCCCCCGGCGCCGGTCTGCTGGCGGTCCAGATGCCGCAGAACCTGCGGCGACAGGATGTAACGGCCAATCACCGCCAGGTTCGACGGCTCGGTGCCCGGGGCGGGTTTTTCCACCATGCCGCGCACCGGCAGCACCGGGCTGATCCCCGCCGGCACGTCCAGCACACCGTAGCTCGATACCCGTTCAGCCGGCACCTCCATCGCGGCGACCATGTTGCCACCGGTTTCGGCATGAGCCTCGACCATCTGCTGCAGGCAGGGCTTGTCGGCAGCGATCACGTCATCGGGCAAGAGCACCGCAAAAGGCTCGTCGCCGATCAGATGGCGCGCGCACCACACGGCATGGCCCAGCCCCAGCGCCTGATGCTGGCGCACATAGGCAATGGCGCCCGAATCCATGTAGGTCTCGCGCAGCACCTCCAGCAGCGCCGTCTTGCCCTTGGCCGCCAGCGAGGCCTCCAGCTCCGGCGCGTGATCGAAGTAATCCTCCAGCGCGCCCTTGCCGCGCGAGGTGACGAAGATGAACTCCTCGATCCCGGCGGCGCGGGCCTCGTCGATGGCGTATTGAATGAGCGGTCGATCGACCAGCGTCATGATCTCTTTCGGCACCGCCTTGGTGGCGGGAAGGAAGCGCGTGCCCTGACCGGCCACGGGGAAAACGGCTTTCTTGACCTTGTTCTGCATGTCCTGACATACCTGTCTTGCCTGCGGCGGGTGATCCGCCTGTGCCGAAAGGTTTCGTCAACCATTCGGGCAGCTTTTGGGCGCAAGCAGGCACAGAAAGGGGCGATTGCCGGGCCGATTGGCGTCAGCGCATTGCCGGACCGATTTCTGAACAGGGACGATCCCGCCGATTACCGCAGGACAACACCCGGCGCCCGGACGACGAAGAACGGGTTTTCATAGCCCGGCTTGCCATAGGTCAGCGGCTGGCCATCATCCAGCCGCAGCACCTGCGCGCCGGCGCCCGCCGCCACGGCATGGCCGGCGGCGGTGTCCCATTCCATTGTCCGGCCCAGCCGCGGGTAGAGATCGGCCTCGCCCGAGGCCACCAGACAGAACTTCAGCGACGACCCGGCGGCCGCAGAATCGGCCACATTGTAGCGCGCGATGTAATCCTCCAGCGCCTGGTCGCGGTGCGATTTGGACGCCACCACCACCAGCGCGTCATTGTCCGGCGCGCGTACGGCCATGGGGGTGCAGGCGCCGGGGGCGTCGCCAAAGGGCCCGGCCTCTTCCACGCTTTGCCCGTCTGCGCGGGTATAGAACAGCCGCCCCCGTGCCGGGGCATAGACCACCCCGCGCCGGGGCACGCCGCCCTCGACCAGGGCGATATTGACGGTGAAATCGCCCCGACGCTTGATGAATTCCTTGGTACCGTCCAGCGGATCGACGATGATGAAGCGATCAGCCCGCTGCGCATGGCTGGCCGCCTGTTCCTCGGTCACCAGCAGGATATCGGGAAAGGCCGCGCGCAGCCCGGCGGCGATCAGCGCATCGGCGGCCTCGTCGGCTTCGGTCACCGGGCTGTCATCGGCCTTTGTGCGCGCGTCGAAATCCGGCCGGGCGTATATGTCCATGATCACCGCGCCCGCCTGCAGGGCCAGAGACCGGAACACCTGTTCGATCCTGCTGTCGAAATCCGCCATCACGTCACTCCTTCCGGCCGCGCAAACGCCATGCAACCCGCATATTGTGGCCATTTTCACATCGCAGGGATGACGGTTGATCGGTTCGGGCGCAAGGCTTAACCTGACCGAGTGCCCCAATGCAGGAAGGTGGCGACGGGAAAATGAGCAGCAGGGCGAGCAAACCGTCAACCGCGGCCCGCGGCTTTACCCTGGCCGAGCTGAGCTTTCACGCGGCCGTCAGGCAGGTGCGCAAGAACCACGGCAACGCCATCATCGGGCTGGGCGTCAATATCGCGCAGACCCTGATTCTGGTGGTGGTGTTCTATGCCATGTTCATGCTGCTGGGTTTCACCTCTCGCGGAATCCGGGGTGATTTCCTGCTTTTCGTGATGACCGGCACCTTTCTGTTCATGTGCCATGTCAAGACGATGCAAGCCGTGGTGGGGGCCGAGGGGCCGACATCGGCGATGATGAAACACGCGCCGATGAACACCATGGTCGCCATCGGCGCCGCCGCGCTGAGCCAGCTTTACATCCAGGTTCTGTCGATGGTGGTCATCCTGTTCCTGTACCACGCCATCTGGACCCCACTGGAGGTGTATGATCCGCTGGGCGTACTGCTGATGCTGCTGCTGTCCTGGCTTGCCGGCGTGGCAATCGGCATTGTGTTGCTGGGCGTGAAACCCTGGGCGCCCGCCGCGGTGTCGCTGATCGCGCAGATCTATGCGCGGGTAAACATGGTCGCGTCCGGCAAGATGTTCGTGGCCAGCTCCCTGCCGGGCTTCCTGCGCGTCTATTTCGACTGGAACCCGCTGTTCCACACCATCGACCAGGCGCGCGGCTTCGCCTTTCTGAATTACAGCGCCAACACCACGACATGGACCTACCCGCTGATCATCACCGCCGTGGCGCTGGTGCTGGGGCTGATGGGCGAGTTCTTTACCCGCCGGCGTGCATCGCTCAGCTGGGGGGCGCGGGTATGACCGCAGGGTCTGCCTTGCGGATTGTGGCCTGCCTTTTCGCCGCAGTTCTCGCCATCGGCGCGGGCGCGTCGACTGCCGCGCGCGCCGATGACCTGCCGGCGCTGCACCGGGTGGTCGGCGTCAGCAGCGACGACGCGCTGAACATCCGCGCGCAACCCCATGCCGGCGCGCCGATCATCGGCACGCTTGCCCCCGGCGCCGACGGGGTCGAGGTGGTGGCATTGTCAGAAGACGGGCGCTGGGGCCAGGTCAACAGCGGCGAACAGGCAGGCTGGTCGCATATGCGCTACCTGCAAAGACAGACCGGGGACAGCTGGCGCGACGGCACGCAGGGCCTGCGGTGTTTCGGCACCGAACCTTTCTGGCGCCTGTCGCTGTTCCTGCCCGGCCATCGCGCGGAATTCGACAGCCTGAACGAGGGCGGCTTCGAACTGGTCACCGACGCCGGCACCCTGCCCGGCACCCGCTTTCCGCCCACGCTGGCGATCCCGTTTTCCGGCAGCCGTGACGGCATGGCCGTGCTGCGCGGCGAGGCCTGCAATGACGGGATGAGCGATCAGGCCTTTGGCATCTCTGCGCTGATCTACTGGCGCGGGGATGTGGAGGGCCTTTCCGGCTGCTGCAGCCTGCGATAGCACACCCGGGCGGCGTGGGGCTTGCCTTCCGGCTGCGACTGTCATTTAACCTGTGTAACATGACCACGCCCGCCCCCCTTTCCCGCGCCATGTGCGCGCCCTTCCGGTGATCCGCTCGCCAACCTTTCTGGGGGCGCTCTGCGCCCTTGGCGCAGCGGCGGGTTTCACGCTCAACGACATGGCGGTAAAGGCCCTGTCTCCTGACATGGCGCTGCATCAGGTCATCCTGTTCCGATCGCTGATCGCGCTGGCGCTGGTGACACTGCTGATCATGCCGCTTACCGGCGGTCTGGGGCAGGTCCGCACGCGCCGGCCGCTGATCCATCTGGCGCGTGGCGTGATGGTGGTCATGGCCAATGTCTGCTTCTTCATGGCCCTCGCCACCATGCCGATGGCCGAGGCGACGGCAATCTTCTTCGTCAGCCCCATGGTCATCGCCCTTTTTTCGGTCGTCTTTCTGGGCGAAACGGTGGGGCCACGGCGCTGGCTGGCCATTCTGGTCGGCTTTGCGGGGGTGCTGGTCATCATCCGCCCCGGCACGGACGGGTTCAGCCCGGTGGCGCTGCTGCCGCTACTGGCGGCAACCTTCTATGCCGGGTTGCACATGATCACGCGGGCAGTGCGCGTGACCGAAAGCGCAGTGACGCTGGGCTGGTATATCCAGATCGTCTTTCTGGTTTCGGCGGTCACGGTCGGCCTGGGCATCGGCGACGGACGGTTCGACCGCAGCGAAAGCGAATCTCTGATGTTTCTGACCCGCGCGTGGTTCTGGCCGGACCGTGACCTTTGGCTGCTGCTTTTGCTGACCGGGATCGGCAGCGCGGCGGGCGGGGTTCTGATTTCGCAGGCCTACCGGCTTTGCGAGGCCGCGGTGGTGGCGCCGCTGGAATATGTCGCCATGCCAATGGCCATTCTGTGGGGCTTTCTGGTTTTCGACGAATGGCCGGAACCGATTTCATGGCTTGGCATGGCACTGATTCTGGCCTCTGGCGTTTTCATGATATGGCGCGAAACGCGCATCGCCGCCAACAATTGACCGATGCGCAATTCCGCCGGCACGCATTGTTGCGGATTGCCACGGCCGCGGGAAAGACATATGCGTGACCACAATAGAATTCCAAACCGTCAGAGGAAAATATGATCGATCTGGAAAGCCTGTCCCTGAAAGAACTCAAGCAGCTCAAGAAAGATGTTGATTCCGCCATCAACAATTTCAAGGACCGTGAGCGGCGCAAGGCGCTGGCAGAGGTTGAAGCCTTTGCAAAGGAACGCGGCCTTACCGCGGCTGATCTGAAAGCCCTGACCGGCCGTGCGCGTGGCGGCTTGCCGCCGAAATTCGCCAATCCGGCCAATCCGTCGCAGACCTGGTCCGGACGCGGGCGCCGGCCGCGCTGGGTCGAAGCCGCGCTGGCCGATGGCAAGAGCCTGGATGATCTGGCCATCTGAGCAGGTCTGAACATTGCGAGTCAAAGCCCTGGCCATGCATGCTGGCGGCGTCTGGACGCTGGCCGGACAGCGCCATCTGGGCCTGATCGCCGCCGGCGTGGCATTCTTTGCCATGCTGGCGATATTCCCGGCCGTCAGCGCGCTGATTTCGGTTGCCGCGCTGATGACCGAGCCAGAAACAGTGTCGGAATTGTTGGACACGGCCACCGAGTTCCTGCCCGAAGAGGCCTTTGACCTGATCAGTGACCGCGCCGATACCATGGCGGGTCGGGCCAGCGGCACGCTTGGTCTGACGTCTGCCGTGTCGCTGTTGCTGGCGCTCTGGTCAGCGCGGCTGGGGACCGGGGCGCTGGCTGACGGGCTGACCGCCATTCACGGCGCCAAACCGCGCGGCGGGCTGAAGGGGGCCGTCGTTGCGCTGTTGCTGACGCTGTTGATGATCGGCGTGGGGCTGACCGCGATTACCGCCATGCTGATCGTGCCCCTGCTGATGGCACTGGCGTCGTTTTTCATCGGCAGCGACGGGTTTTTGTTTTTGATCGCCGAGGCCCTGCGCTGGGTCGTCGCCCTTGGTTCGCTGATTGTCGGGCTGGGGCTGCTTTACCGCTACGGGCCCAACCGTCCCCCCGAAAGGCGCAGCCCGTTCCTGTCGCCGGGCCTTGCCCTGGCGCTGACGCTCTGGATTGCCGCCTCGCTGGCCTTTACATTCTACATGGCCAATTTCGGCAATTACGACGAGGTCTATGGCTCACTGGGTGCGGCCATTGTACTGATGTTGTGGTTCTACATGTCTGCCTATGCGGTTCTCCTGGGCGCGGCACTCAATCACTGGCTGGAAACCCGGCCAAAGTCCGGGCGCGATCAATCAGCCGTTGAGCAGCCTGGGCCGAACCAGCCGGAAAGCGATCAGTCAATCGCCGGATAGAATTTCCCCGCCGGTGACAGGGTAAAGATATCCACGCCATCGGCGGTCACGCCGACCGAATGTTCGAATTGCGCCGACAGTGCGCGGTCGCGCGTGATGGCTGTCCAGTCATCGGCCAGAACCTTTGTCTCTGGGCGGCCCAGGTTCAGCATCGGCTCGATGGTAAAGAACATCCCCTCTTCCAGCATCGCCTCACGCCCGGGGCGGCCGTAATGCAGCACGTTCGGCGGCGCATGGAACACCCGGCCCAGCCCGTGGCCGCAGAAATCACGCACCACCGACAGGCGCTGCGCCTCGGCATAGGACTGGATGGCATGGCCGATGTCGCCAAAGGTGTTGCCGGGGCGCACAGCCTCTACACCCTTCATCAGCGCGTCATGCGTGACCTCGATCAGCCGCCTGGCAAAGGGTTTCGGCGTGCCCGCCAGATACATGCGCGAGGTGTCCCCGAACCAGCCATCGACAATGACCGTCACGTCGATATTCAGGATATCGCCATCCATCAGCACGTCATTGCCGCGCGGGGTCTTTTCGTGCTTGCTGGCCGGGATGGGGCTGCCGGGAATGCCGTGGCAGACCACATGGTTGACGCTGATGCAGCTGGCGTGCTGATAGCCGCGATAGCCGATGGTGGCCGATGTGGCGCCATGCTCGGCCACCATATCCGTGATCATCCGGTCCAGCGCGCCGGTGGTCTGGCCGGGGAAAACCTGATCTGCCAGACTGTCCAGGATCAGCGCCGCCACCCGCCCCGCACGGTGCATGCCGGCGAAATCCTCGGGCGCGTGCAGGCGGATGCCTTCGCGCGTGACCCTGTTTTCCTGGCCATTGCCGCTGGGCTCGAACACGGGCATTCCTTTCCTTGAACGCAGCACACATAGAGCGCATGCGCGGTGATTGCCACAAAAGCCGGGCAATTGGAAAGCCCCGCGCGGGCTGCTAGGAACCCCATGGTGACCTTGAAAGGGCAAGACATGAGCAATCCCTCTGCCGCGATGCTGGTGATCGGTGACGAAATCCTGTCCGGCCGCACGCGTGATTCGAACCTGCACCACCTGGCAAAGGAACTGACCGCCCATGGCATTCGCCTGGCCGAAGCCCGCGTGGTCGCCGATGAGCATGACCGCATCGTGGCGGCGCTGAATGATCTGCGGGGCGGGGTCGACCATGTCTTCACCTCGGGCGGGATCGGCCCCACGCATGACGACATCACCGCCGATGCCGTGGCCGCGGCCTTTGGCGTGCCCATCGACGTGCGCGACGATGCGCGCGCGCTGCTTGAGGCGCATTACCAGCGCACCGGGCTGGACCTGAACGCAGCGCGCCTGCGCATGGCCCGCATCCCGGAAGGCGCCACGCTGATCGACAACCCGGTATCCGCCGCGCCGGGGTTCACGCTGGGCAATGTCCATGTCATGGCCGGAGTGCCGGCGATCTTTCAGGCGATGGTGGCCAGCGTCCTGCCCACGCTGACCGGCGGCGATGCGCTGCTCAGCCAGGCGCTGGACGTGCGCCGCGGCGAGGGCGAGATCGCCGGCCCGCTGGGCGAACTGGCGGCGCGCTATCCGATGCTGGGTTTCGGGTCCTACCCCTGGATCAGGGACGGGGCGCATGGCACGCAGATCGTGGTGCGCGGCACGGACGGGGCGCAACTGGACGCCGCGATGGTGGAACTGACGCGCATGCTGGACGCGCGCGCATGAGCCTGCCCGCGCCCCCCGCCCTGCACCGCGCGCTGGAGGCGACATGGCCGCCAGAGGCCACGCAGCCCGCCCCCGGCTTTGTCCTGCGCGCAGGCGCGGGGGGTGGCAAGCGCGTCAGCGCGGCGACGCATGAAGAGGGCGGCGGCGATGCCGGCCAGATCAGCGCCGCAGAAACCGCGATGCAGGCCATGGGCCAGCCGCCCCTGTTCATGATCCGCGACCGCGCGCATTGGCCCGGCGACGGGGCGCTGGATGCGGCCCTGCAGGACCGGGGCTACCGAATCGTCGATCCGACGCTGTTTCTGGCCGCGCCCATTGATGCCATCGCCCGCGCGCCACGGCCCATGACCACCTTTCCGGTCTGGCCGCCCCTGGCGCTGCAGGCGCAGCTATGGTCCGATGCCGGAATCGGCCCGGCCCGTCAGGCAGTGATGGCGCGGGCGGCGGGGCCGAAATGCGCCTTCATGGCCCGCCACCAGAACCGCGCCGCCGGCGTGGGTTTCGCCGCACTGGACCGGCAGACCGGCATCGCCATGCTGCATGCGCTGGAGATCGTGCCGGCCTTTCGTCGCTCCGGCGTCGCGCGGGAACTGACCGGCGCCATCGCCCATTGGGCGCAGGGCCAGGGCGCCACCCATTTCGCGCTTGCCGTGACCGAAGCCAATCTGGCCGCGCGGGGCCTTTATGCGGGCCTGGGCATGGCCGAGGCCGGGCGCTATCACTATCGCTGCACGGCAGCGGCCACAGAAAGGGACATTCCATGACCGAACACCGCATCACCGCCCTGAACCTGCCCGCCGCCGACCCGCTGCCAGAGGCCACGGCGCGCTATTTCGACATCTGCCGCGAGAAGCTGGGCATGGTGCCGAATGTGTTGCAGGCCTATGCCTTTGACATCGACAAGCTGAACGCCTTCACGGCGATGTACAATGACCTGATGCTGGCACCCTCCGGCCTGACGAAACTGGAGCGCGAGATGATCGCGGTGGTCGTGTCCTCGATCAACCGCTGCTGGTATTGCCAGGTGGCCCATGGCGCGGCGGTGCGCCAGCTTTCCGGCGACCCTGCGC
This sequence comes from Paracoccaceae bacterium, assembly GCA_007117005.1. Taxonomy (GTDB): domain Bacteria; phylum Pseudomonadota; class Alphaproteobacteria; order Rhodobacterales; family Rhodobacteraceae; genus Pararhodobacter. The sequence continues at coordinate 12,582 of SKHK01000020.1, read as the reverse complement.
TGGGCGAGGCGATGGTTATGAACTGGCGCGCCGCGCCGCTGAACGCCCGCCAGACCGCGATGCTGGCCTTTGCCGAGAAGGTGACGAAAACCTCGGCCGAAGTGACCGAGGCCGACCGCGAGGCGCTGCGCGAGCACGGGTTCAGCGACCGTGACATCTTTGACATCGCCGCGGTGACGGGGTTCTACAACATGTCGAACCGCGTTGCCTCGGCCATCGGGATGGAGCCGAACCCGGAGTATCACGCCCAGGCACGCTGAGCCCGCGCCCTCAGTCGATCCCGGCGACCTGCCGCAGATGGCTCATGCGGCGGGCAAAGACGGTCTCGAACGTGTTGGCCCGCGCATAGTCCAGCGCGCGGGCCGAGGCGTCGATGATCGCCTGCCGGTCCTTGTCCAGCGCGGCGATCCGCCGTGCCATCGCGGCAGGCACGGGCCGGACGGTCCAGCCCCCCTGCGACAGCGCCTGCACCCTGCGCCAGAACGGATCGGCATAGCCCAGCACCGGCAGGCCGCAGCCCATCGCCTCGATCAGGCCGGACACGGGTTCGGTGACTTGCCAGGGCGCCAGGAACACATCCGCCGTGGCACGCAGATAGGGCGCCATGCGGGTGTCAAAGCCCGGCGGCGCATCCAGATGCACCCGGTCCTGCAATCCGTGCGCGGCAATGGCCGCTTCCATATCCGCCGAAAGCGGCCCGGTGCCGAAAATCTGCAACCGGAAATCGACCCCCAGCCCCTGCACCCTTTTCGCGATGTCGATCAGATCCGCTGCGCCATATTCCGCCGTCAGCGGGGCAACGGTGGCCAGCGTCAGCGGCGCCCCGGCACGCAGCCTTTCGGCGCGCGCGTCCTGATCTGCCTCACGCGCCAGCACCGGCAGGCGGATGCGGTTGTCCATATAGACCAGCGTGGACGGGTTCAGCCGGCCATAGGCGTCGCCAGCCAGCGGGCCATTGCAATGCAGCCCGTCAGCCCGGCGCAGCGCCCGGCGCAGCGCCGGCTCATGGCTCAGCGCCCATTGCACCCCGCGCAGGCGGCTGAGCGCCGAACGGCCCGGCTCCCGCGCGGCCAGCCGCAGCCGTTCCGACAGCGGGCGCTCTATGGTGTAGACCAGCTTTCCGGCCCGGCCCTTCAGCCGCGCGGGCATGTCCAGATACGCCATGTCATCGGCCGCGCAATAGACCACGCGCGCCTCGTCCAGCAGGGCTTCGGGCAGGGGCGCGCCGCGGTCCAGGACGATCAGGCTGAAATCAAGCTGCCGGGGCGAAAAACGCATCCCGTTCGGCACGTCCTGCGCGCCCCGACGCATCAGGCAGTAGACCCGCCCCGGCCAGAGCTGGCAATGCAGCTTCATCCCCTCGGTAAAGGCGCTGTCCAGCACCACCTCGCCCGAGGGGGTTTCCAGAACCGGCGCCGGAGAGATGATAAGCAGCGTCGACATGGACCTTCACAAAAGCGCGTCATGGCCGGGATAAGCGGTCGCAGACCCGCCAATTCTGCAGTATTGAAAGGGCATAGCGGCGGAAGGAAGGCCAGACAATGGGGAAATCCATCGCGCTGGGCGCCATGGCCGTGGCGCTGGTGCTGGCGCTGGTCCTTGGTGGACTGGCCGCCTGGCGGTTCCTGCGCGCGCCTGCCATGCCCCCGGTCGCCGATGTCACGCCCCGCACCCCGGTGCTGCCGGCCCCGCAGGGCGGGCTGTCAGTCTATCATCTGGGCCACAGCCTGGTCGGCCGGGACATGCCCGCGATGCTGGAGCAACTGGCCCGCGCGGCCGGGTATCAGGCCCATGACCATGCGCTGCAACTGGGCTGGGGGGCCAGCCTGCGGGCGCATTACCGGCCCGATGTCGCCGTGCCGGGTTTCGAGGCCGAAAACGCCACCCCCCGCTTTCGCCCCGCGCGCGAGGCACTGGCCGAGGGCGCGCATGATGCCGTGATCCTGACCGAGATGGTGGAACTGCGCGACGCGATCCTGTGGCATGACGGCCCGGCCTATCTGCACCGCTGGGTGCAGGCGGTGCGCGACGGGCGGCCGGATGCGCGGGTTTATCTGTATGAGACCTGGCACGAGCGCACGGACCGCGAAAGCTGGCTGGCCCGGCTGGACGATGACCCGCAGGCGCTGTGGCAGGGCCGGCTGCTGGCGCCGGTCTGGGCCGATGCGCAGGCCGGGCCGGTGCATGTCATCCCCGCCGGGCGGGTGCTGGCGGCCTTTACCCGCGCGCTGGATCAGGCCCGCGGCCTGCCCGGCATGGCCGACGAGACCGCGCTGTTCGCCCGGCAGGACGATGGCAGCCTGGACCCCATCCACCTGAACGACCTGGGCCATTATCTGGTCGCCCTGACCCATTTCGCCGTGCTTTATCACCGCGCGCCCGATGGCCTGCCGCATGAACTGACCCGCGCCGATGGCAGCCCGGCCGATGCGCCCTCGCCCGAGGCCGCGGCGCTGATGCAGCGCGTGGTCTGGCAGGTGGTCAGCGCCCTGCCCGTTACCGGCCTGCCGCAGGAGGCTGCCCCATGAGCACCATCAGAGCCCTCGCCACCCTGACCCTTGCCGCCGCGCTGACCCTGCTGCCGGGCGCCCCCCTGCCCGGCCCCGCTGGCCCCGCTGGCGCGCAGGCCCAGACCGTCAGCGTTGCCGCGCGCGAGGGGCGGCGCAACCTGGCCTTCAACCTGAACGCCGTCACCGACTGGAGCGCGCAGCAGCCCTTCATCGACGTGATGCGCACCGCCCGGCCCTGGGAGGGGCATCTGCGCGGCCAATGGGGCGGCATCCCCGAGGCCGAGCTGATCGCGGGCGGCTATCTGGACAGCGATGGCTGGGTCCTGTCGGTGCCCCCGCGCGCGGTGAAGATGGTGACGCTGGTGCTGGTCGATCTGCCCGAGGACATGAATTCCGTCGCCGGGCGCTATCATGTGCAATGGGAAGGGTCGGCCTATCTGGGCTTTTCCGGCCGCGCGCGAAATGTGCGCTATAGCGGGCGCAACAGTGCGAGCTTTGACTTCACCCCCGGCCCCGGGCAGGTGATCATCGAATTCAACCGCGGCGATCTGCGCAACCTGAGCGTGGTGCATGAGCGCCATCTGGACCGCTTTGCCGCGGGCGAGGTCTTCAACCCGGACTGGCTGGCACTGATCGGCGACGCCGAGAACCTGCGCTTCATGGACTGGATGGACACCAACGATTCCACGCTTTCTACCTGGGCGGACCGCCCGCGCGTGGAAGACTACAGCTGGGCGCGGCGCGGGGTGCCGCTGGAGGTCATGCTGGACCTGGCCAACCAGACCGGAATCGAGCCCTGGTTCACCTTGCCGCATCTGGCCGATGACGACCATATCCGCCGCTTCGGCCAGATGGTGCAGTACCGCCTGCGCCCTGATCTGCGCGCCTGGGTCGAGCTGTCGAACGAGGTCTGGAACTGGCAGTTCACCCAGGCGCAATGGGCCGAAGAACAGGCGCGCGAACGCTGGGGGCAGGACAGCGCCTGGGTGCAGTTCTATGCCCTGCGCGCCGCGCAGATGGTGCAGATCCTGGACGATGTTTTCGGCGATGAACCTGAACGGCTGGTGCGGGTGCTGGCCACGCATACCGGCTGGCTGGGGCTGGAAACGGACATTCTGGACCCGCCCCTGATACGGGGCGAGCGGCTGCCCGCGCCCTACACGCTCTTCGACGCCTATGCCGTCACCGGCTATTTCAGCGGCCCCTTGCATTCAGAGGAAAATGCACCGTTGGTACAGGACTGGCTTGTCGAAAGCCTTGCGCGGGCCGAGGATGAAGCCGATGCGCTGGGCCTGACCGGCGAGGACCGCGCCGCACATGTCGCCGCGCATCGCTTTGACCATGCCATCGCGCAGGCGGTGCCGACGCTGCTGACCGGGGCGGGGCTGGATACGCCCACGCAATCGGTCATGGGCCATCTGGACCGGGTGTTGACCCATCACGCCGCCGTCGCCGCCGCGCATGATCTGGCGCTGGTGATGTATGAGGGCGGCACCCATGTCCTGGCCCGTCCTGACCAGCATGATGACGAGGTACTGCTCGAATTCCTGACGGCACTCAACTACAGCGACGGCATGGGCACGCTTTATCAGGCGCTGATCGACGGCTGGGGTGCGCTGACGGATGCGCCCTTCAACGCATTCGTCGATGTTGCGGCACCGACGCGCTGGGGCAGTTGGGGGCATCTGCGGCATCTGGACGATGACAACCCGCGCTGGCAGGCGCTGATGCAGGCGACCCGGCCATGAGCCCAGGGGCAACAGGCACGGCCACCGCCGCGATCAGCGTCATCATCCCCGCCAGCAACGAGGGGGCATGGATCGTGCCCTGCCTGCGCGCGCTGCTGGCCTCTGACGGGGTGACGCTGCAGGTGATCGTCGCCGCCAATGCCTGCACCGATGACACCGTGGCCCGCGCGGCGGCGTTGGGGCCGGATTTCACCGCAAAAGGCTGGCGGCTGGAGGTACTGGACCGCCCGCAACCGGGCAAGCCCGGCGCACTGAACGCCGGCGATGCGGCCGCGCGCCACCCGCTGCGGGCCTATCTGGATGCCGATGTCACGGTCTCGCCCGGCCTGATGGGCCAGCTTGCGGCGGCGCTGACCGGGCGGGAGGCGCGCTATGCCTCCGGCAACCCGCAGGTCACGGCGCAGGGGGTGGCGGCGCGGGCCTATGCTCGGCTTTGGCGGCAGTTGCCCTTTGTCACCGATGACGTGCCGGGCTTCGGGCTTTTTGCCGTCAACGCGGCCGGGCGGGCGCGCTGGGGCGAATTTCCGGACATCATCTCGGACGATACCTTCGTGCGGCTGCACTTCGCGCCGGATGAACGAGTGCGCGTGGCGGCTGGCTATGACTGGCCGATGGTGCAGGGCCTGCGCCGGCTGATCCGCGTGCGGGCGCGGCAGGACCGGGGCGTGGCAGAAATTGCCGCGGCCTATCCCCAGCTGCTGGCCAATGACACCAAACGCCGGCCGGGAAAGGGCTGGCTGATCCGCCGCGCGCTGAGCGATCCGCTGGCCTTTGGCACCTACGGGCTGGTCACGCTGGCGGTGCGCGCGGGGCTGGGCGGTCAGTCCGGCTGGGTGCGCGGGCGCTGAGCGAAAAGCGCGGCCAGCGCCTGCGCAGAACGGTCGATGTCATGACGCGCCAGCGCGCGGGCACGGCCGGTCCGGCCCATCTGCGTCAGCTTTTCCGGACCCGTGAGGGCCAGTTCGCAGATGGCATCACATAGCGCCGTGGCATCGCCAGCCGGCACCAGCCAGCCGGTGCGGCCATGCTGCATCAGTTCCGGGATGCCGGCGACATAGGTGGCGATCACCGGGCGGGCGGCGGCCATGGCCTCCATCACCACCATCGGCAGCCCCTCGGCGAAAGAGGGCAGCACCAGCGCATGCGCGGCCTCGATCTGCGCGCGCACCCCGTCCTCGTCCAGCCAGCCGGTCAGCGTGACCTGCCCCTGCAGACCTTGCCGGGCGATCAGACGCTCGACCGGCCCGCGCAACGGCCCGTCACCGACCAGCGCCAGCCGCAGATCGACCCCGCGCCGCGCAGCCTCTGCCACCGCGTCGATCAAGAGCAGCGTGCCCTTCTGTTCGGCGAAACGGCCAATGGCGACCAGCCTGACGGGGCGATTTTCCGGCAGCGGCGCGGGCTTAGCATAATGACCGGGCTCGATGCCGCAATGCACCACCTTCAGCTTCGGCCAGTGGCGGTGGTCCACCCAGCGGCAAAGCTGGCTGCGCCCGAAGCTGGAGATCGCCACGGCAAAATCCGCGCGCTCAAGCTTCTGGCCCAGCGCGATGGCGGCGGGCATGTCGAATTCCTCTGGCCCGTGAACGGTGAAACTGTAGCACGGCCCGCCCAGCGCCTGCGCCAGCATCGCCACGCTGGCCGAATTGGTGCCGAAATGGGCATGCAGCCGCGTCAGCCCCTGCGCGCGGGCATGACGGGCCAGCCAGGCGGCCTCGGCCAGATAGACCAGATGGCGCAGCACTCCGGCCCGCGAGGCCCGCGCCGATCGCAGCGTCAGGCCCAGCGCGGTCAGAAACCGCCCGGGCGCCGTGATCACCGCCAACAGCAGTGCCATGCCCAGCGCCACGGCCCCCTGGGCCAGCACATAGGTCGTCGCGGTGGCCTCCGCCCGGTCACCCTCGTCCGCCAGGGGGCCGTCATGGGGGCGCATCGCCAGACGCATCACGGTGACGCCCTGCGCCTCCAGCGCGCGGATCTCGCGCCGGATGAAACTGTGCGACGGCGCGGGGTAGGTATTGAGGACGTAACCGATCTTCACGGGGCACCTGACAGGATTGCTTTTCAAGACTGACACCGTCGCTATCGGCCGAGTGCGGCGCTTTCAAGAAAGGCAGCGGGCGAGGACATGGCTTTCGCGCGGCCTTGCCCGTAGCTGCACGGGCCGTCAAAAATAGGCCGCATTCGGCGGTATTATTTCCACAGCGCGCCCTGGCAGGCACGTGGTAAGCAAACCGGCAAGGGGCAAACCGATCACCATGCAGCCAACCCATCGGGCCGGCACCGGCCTTGCCGCGCGAGCGCTGCGCGGATCAGCGCTGACGGTGGGCGGCTTTGCCATGGCGAATGCCCTGCGCCTGGGCAGCAACCTGATCCTTGCGCGCCTGCTGTTTCCAGAGGCCTTTGGCCTGATGGCGCTGGTCACGGTGCTGCTGGTGGGACTGGCGATGTTCTCCGATATCGGCCTGACGCCGGCCATCCAGGGCTCGAAGCGCGGCGACGATCCGGCCTTCCTGGGCACGGCCTTCACGCTGCAGATCGCGCGTGGCGTTCTGGTCGCGGCCGCGGCCGCGTTGCTGGCCTGGCCGATGGCGCAGTTCTATGGCGAGCCGCTGTTGCTGCCGCTGATCCTGGCCTCGGCGTTGAACCCGTTCATCATGGGTTTCGTCAGCATCCGCAAGGAAACCGCCCAGCGCCATCTGATGCTGGGCCGCGTGACGGTTCTGGAGTTGACCGCGCAGGTGGTGGGGCTGATCGTCTCGGTCGGGCTGGCATGGGCCACGGGGTCGGTCTGGGCGCTGATCTTCGGCGCGCTCGCGGCCTCTCTTGCGCAGGTGCTGGGCAGCTGGACCCTGCTGGCAGGCCCCAGCCCGCGGCCCCGGCTGGAACGCGCCGCGGCGGGCGAGCTGATCGGCTTCGGAAAGTGGATATTCCTGTCCACCATCGCGGGTTTTCTGGCCCTGCAAAGCGACAAGCTGGTTCTGGGGCGCTATCTGTCGATGGGCGAGATGGGCATCTACAATATCGCGTTTTTCCTGGCCAGTTTTCCGCTGCTATTGGGCCATGCCGTCAACAGCCGCCTGATGGTGCCCATCTACCGCGAGACCCGGCCCGGCACGCAGGACGCCAGTGACCGGCGGCTGCGCCGGATCCGACTGGCGCTGACCGGCTTCATGCTGGCGCTGACGCTGCCCCTGGTGCTGGGCGGGGCGTGGCTGGTGGATGTGCTTTATGACGACCGCTACGCGGCGGCGGGCAGCCTGCTGGTGCTGCTGGCGCTGGCGCAGGGGGTGCAGATGATCGGCCTGACCTATGACCAGGGCGCGCTGGCAGCGGGCGATTCGCGGGGGTTTTTCCTGGTCACCGCGGTGCGGGGCGGGGCAACGGTGCTGGCGCTCTTGCTGGCGGTGCCGGCGTTGGGCGCACCGGGCGCGGCACTGGCGCTGGCGCTGGCGGCGTTGCTGGCCTATCCGCTGCAACTGCGTCTGGCGCGCAGCCACCGGGTCTGGCACCCTGCACATGACGCGCTGACCGTGCTGGCGCTTCTGATACTGGGCGCCCTGGCACTGGCGCTGCATGGCCTGCCCCTTGCCGGCCAGACGCCTTAGGGGCTGCCCTGCGGTCGGTATAGACCCCGAATTGCCCTATTTGTGACAGCTTTGGCGGGCAAAAACCGTTGATAGAGGCCGGGAACGGCGACATGGTGACGTGACATGGTGAATACGCGTATTCTTGAGGAACGGCTGGGCTGGGGCGCCGGCGATGGCGCCGGGCGCGGTGATCGCCCGCAGCCTGACGCCAAGGTCGTGCCCCTGACCGACCCGCACCACCCGGAGCGGCGCGACATCGGCCACGAGCCGATGCTACAGGGCCGCATCGGCAAGGCGCGCATCTCGGCGCAGACGCGGGCGAAAACGGAAAGCCGCGTGGCCGAGGCCTGGCAGGCGATGCCACAGGGCGCCACCGGCGTTCAGGCGCTGGCGGCAAGCAAGGGCAGCCTGCACGCGATGGACCCGCAAAGCGTGGCGGCGATGGCGCTGAACGACCTGCGCGCGCAGATCCTGCGGGTGATGAAGGAAAAGGGCTGGCAGCGCATCGGCATCACCGCCCCGCAGCAGGGCAGCGGCGCCACCTTCGTCGCCGCCGGGCTGGCGGCCAGCGTGGCCCGCATGGCCGCGATGCGCGTCGCGCTTCTGGACATGAACCTGCCGGACCCGGCGCTGTCGGCCCGGCTGGACCTGCCCACCCCGCCCCACGCCACCGACGTGCTGCGCGGCACCCTGCCACCGGCCGCTCAGATGCTGCGAATCGGCCAGAATCTGGCGGTTCTGACGCAGGACGGCCCGCTGCACGACACCGCGGATCTGTCGCTGGAAAGCGATTTCGAGCCCATGCTGGACAATCTGCATGCCGGGCTGGCGCCGGATCTGGTCATCGTAGACCTGCCGCCGCTGCGCGAGGGCGGGCTGGCGCGCGCGATGCTGCCCGCGCTGGATACCGTGCTGCTGGTTGTCGATGGCACCCGCAACACCGCCGCCGATGTCAGCGAATGCGAGGCGATGCTGGAGGGGCTGGTGCCCCTGATGGCGGCTGTGCTGAACAAGTCCGAGGACCGTCCCGCGCGCACCGGCCGCGGTCGGCGGCGATAGGGGGACGGCACCATGGGTCCGTTGCAGAACCTCGCGGATGTGAAAAGCTGGCTGCGCCGCCGCTTCGGGCTGATCGCGCTTCTGGTGCTGCTGGGCGCGGTTGCCGGTGTCCTTGCGGCCGCCCGCACCGAAAGGGTCTATTCGGCAACGGCCGTGCTGCAGGTCGTGAACCCCGTGATCGCCGAAGGCGACGGGCGCATCGCCGCGGCCAGCGCCCTGCGCCGGGTGCAGATCGTCGAACAGCGGCTGATGTCACGCCGCAATATCCTGGAACTGATCGAGCGCTATGACCTGCTGACCGACGAGCCACTGACCGAGACCGAGCGCGTGGTCGCCGTGCGCTCCGGCATCGAGTTCGAAAGCGTCAGCGCCGCGCAGGGCGGTTCCCCGGGCGGGCGCGACGGCTCGCTGTCGGCAGTCATCATCACCACGCGTTTCGGCGACCCGGATGTGGCGGCAGCCATCGCCAACGATCTGGCCAATGCCATGGTCGATGAGAGCGCCGCCGCGGTCGGCAGCCGGATCGAGGGGGCGCGGCGGTTCTTCCAGCAGGAGGAAGAACGCATCCAGCAGGAAATCGCCGAGCTTGGTGCCACGATCGTCGACTTCCAGGCCGAGAACGAGACCCTGTTGCCCGCCGCGATGACCGTCCGGCGCGAGGAACTCGCGCGACTGGAGAGCAATCTGCTGGACCTGGGGCGCGAGCTTTCGCAACTGCGCGCCGAACGCGAATTGCTTCAGGCCGATGCCGGCCGCGCCGTCAGCCGCCGCCGCATCACCGAACTGGACGAACAGATCGCCCAGCGCGCCGCCGAGGAGGTGCTGATCGCGCAGCGGGTCATCCAGCTTGAGGCACTGATCCAGCAGGGCCCGGCGATAGAACGCCGGATGGACGCGCTGCAACGCCAGATGGACCAGTTGCAGACCCAGCTTGGCACCGCCGCGGCCCAGCGGCGAGAGGCAGAGGTCGGCCAGCGTCTCGAGACGGACCAGCAATCAGAGCAGTTCATGCTGCTGGAACCTGCCGCGCCGGCGGATTACCCGGTCTCGCGGTCTCGGCGCGCGGTGGCGATGATGGGGTTGATTGCGGGGCTGGTGGGCGGCGTCGGGCTGGCCTTTGTGATGGAGATGCTGCAGCCGGTACTGCGCACGGCCCGCCAGATGGAGCGCGAGTTGCAGTTGCGCCCGGCAATCAGCATTCCGCTGGCCGCTTCGCCGCAGGAACGGCAGCGGCGGCAGATGATCTGGGGTCTGGGCCTTGCAGTCATGGCCGGGGCGGCGCTGATGCTGGGCGGTCTGCTCCTGCGCGGCTGACCACCCCGCGCCATCCGCGCCAAACGCTTTCAAAAAAGGTTTCTCGTCATGACCGAGTCAACGGCAAATGCCGCCTCAGCAGCGCAAAAAGGGGCTTCGCCCGTGGCGGATGTCGTGATCGATGCCGTGGTGATCGGCCGGAACGAGGGCGCGCGGCTTACCCACGCCCTGACCGCCCTTTCCGGGCAGGTCAGACGGGTTGTCTATGTCGATTCCGGCTCTGACGATGGCAGCCCGGCCGCGGCCCGCGCTGCTGGCGCCCATGTCGTGGCGCTGGACATGGCGCAGCCCTTCACCGCGGCGCGGGCGCGCAATGCCGGGCTGGCGGCCCTGGCCGGCGACCCGCCGGACCTGGTGCAGTTTCTGGATGGTGATTGCGTGCTCGATTCAGGCTGGCTGGATCAGGCCACGCGGTTTCTGGCCGCGCATCCGCAGGTGGCGGCGGTCTGCGGCAGGCGACGGGAAATCGCACCGGATGCCAGCCTATACAACCGGCTGTGCGACTGGGAATGGAACACGCAGACCGGCCCCACCCGTGCGACCGGCGGCGATGTGCTTCTGCGTGACGCGGCGCTGCGCGCAATTGGCGGCTACCGCGACGATATCATCGCCGGCGAAGACAACGAAATGAGCCAGCGCCTGCTGGAAGCGGGGCATGCCATCTACCGTCTGGATGCCGACATGAGCTGGCATGACGCCGCGATGACCCGGCTGGGGCAGTTCTGGCGCCGGGCGCTGCGCGCGGGGCATGCCTTTGCGCAGCTTGGCCGCCTCTATCCGGGCTATTTCGCCGCCGAACGGCGCCGCGCACTGATCTGGGCCGCGGGATTTCCGGCGTTGGCGTTGGCCGGGGCGGGCATGGCCGCCGCCGCATCGGCCGGCTGGACCATGGCGGGGCTGGCGCTGTTGGCGCTGGTGACCGCACTGCACGGCCTTTCCCTTGCCCGCGCTGCGCTGCGTTTTCGCCGCATCGGCCTGTCAAATCGGCATGCGGCGCAGGCCGCGGCGCTGATCTGGCTGTCGAAATACGCCAATCTGGCCGGCATGGCACTGTATCACTGGCGACGCTGGCGCGGGACGCCCGCACGGATCATCGAATACAAGGCCCCTGCCGGGGCAGGGCGGTAAGAACATGACAGGCAGTGACATAAGGGTCGGGCTGGTCGGCGCGGGCTATATCGCGGGCTGGCACGCGGCCACCATCGCCCGGTTGCCGGGCCTGCGGCTGACCGCTGTCTGCGACCCGGCCCCCGGCGCCGCGCAGGGGCTGGCCAATGCCTTTGGCGCCGGGGCGTTCGACAGCCTTGACGCCCTGCTGGCGGCAGGCTGCTGCGACGCCGTGCATATCCTGACCCCGCCGCATCTGCACCACCCGCTGGCGATGCAGGCGCTGGGCGCTGGGCTGCATGTGCTGGTCGAAAAACCCTTTGCCACCAGCGTGGCCGAGGCCGAGGCGATGCAGGAGGCCGCCCGCGCCGCGGATCGGCGCATCGGCGTGAACCACAATTTCCTGGGCCTGCCCGCCATGCGCCGTCTGCGCGCCGCGCTGGATCAGGGTCTGATCGGCCGGCCGGAACGGCTGGACGTGCATTGGCATTACCCGCTGGCGCCCTTGCGCACCGGCCCTTATGGCCTTTGGATGCTACGCGAACCCGCCAACCTGCTGAAAGAGATCGGCCCCCATCTGCACGCCTTTGCCCATGACCTGCTGGGCCCGCTTGCCGATGCCCGCCTGTCGCTTTCCCGCCCCGTCACCCTGCCCACCGGGGTCACGCTGCCGCAGGCCTGGCAGGTGCAGGCCACCGCGCCACAGGCCGGGGATTGTGCGGTCACGTTGTCGGTCTCACTGGTCGAGGGGCATGACGACCGCAGCGTCACCCTGCGCGGCGCCGCCGGGATGGCACGGCTGGACTATGCCGCCGATACGCTGATCATCGCGCGGGCCAATGCCTCGGACATCGTGGTCAACCCGCTGCGCCAGGCGCTGGCGCTTTCCGCCCAGCACCTGCGCGAGGGGCTGCGCAATGCCTGGGTGCAGACCCGCAGCCTGAACCGCCGCCAGCCCTACGCGCTGGGGTTCGAGGGCGTGTTCACCGATTTCTACGCCGCCATCCGCGAAAACCGCCCCCTGCCCGGCGGCATCGATGCCGGCGCGGCCGTGGCGGTGACGGGCCAGATCGAACGGCTGGGCGCCGAGTTGCCCGCAGCCCCCGAGCCGGTTGCCGACACGCCGCCCGCCAGCCCGCCGGATGCGCTGGTCATCGGCGGCACGGGCTTTCTGGGCCGCGCGCTGGTGCATCGGCTGGCGGGCGAGGGGCTGCGCGTCGGTGTCCTTAGCCGGTCGCGGGCCAATCCCTTTGC
>SKHK01000106.1 GCA_007117005.1 Paracoccaceae bacterium | reverse complement strand
TAGACTTGTTCAGCGACGGTCCGTTGGCAACGATCACGCATGCATCCTTGCGTTTCGCGGCAATTTGCTGCAGCTTTTCGCGCGCCCGTTCGGTCTGATAATAGAACCAGTCCTCCTTTACAGCGCGAGCGAAATTCTGCGGGACCGTGTAAGATTTGAAACGCTGCCCGTCGGCTGTCACGGTGTCCGGAATATGCCAGGCCACACGCTGTTGCATCAATGGATCAGGATGCGTTGAGACAGGATCGGCCAATTCCTCGTGGTCGAACAGGAAGCGGCGCATATCCGGCGCCTTGTCCCGAATGAACGCCAGCGTTTCCCGTTGTTCCGGGCTATCGGCGCTTTCAAGCTGTGCCAGCATTTCCTGGGTCACGAAACGCTCGATCGTGCGGCGAATGGCCGCGTCCTTCTTTTTCGGATCGTCTGCGGCCGCGTGATTGACCACACCGTCGGCGCTGCTGGTAACGAATTCGCCGTAGCGATCCAGCCACTTGTGATGGATATAGCCGAAATACGTGGCGCAGACGCGAAAATGCTCGATCAGACTGTCACCACGGCCGGATGAGGTCTTCATGCCGGGCCACCAGCGGTGATGGGCCAGAACTTCATCGATGAATACCCATCGGAAACCGGCCGCCGCCTTGCGAACCCAGTATTCGTAATCCATGCAGTAATTGTAGTCCTCGGACGGCCCGCCCACCGCTTCGAAGACATGGCGGCGCATGAAAACACCGGGCTGCACGATACCGACTTGATATTCGAAGGATTTCAGCAATCCCTCGGCGTCGCGGTTGACATAGCCCTTGCGCAGGAACGCGCCCTGTTCATCAACGAAATTGACATTGCCGTAAATTATATCGGCCTCTGGATGGCGCGCAAAGGCGTCAGCGACCCGGTGCAGGACCTGATCATCAGGATAGAAATCATCGGAATTCAGCCAGACCAGAATATCGCCCGTTGCGCGCTTGTAACCCTTGGTGATGCCGTGGGATTGGCCGCGATCAGGCTCGTTGATCAGGATCGCGTGTCCGGCTTTTTGCGCAATCTCGGTCGAACCATCGGTGGAACCGGGATCAACGATGATGTGTTCGAGCTCGACCCCCTTTTGCTCGGAAACCGTGCGCAGATTGTCGGGCAGAAACTGCGCCTGATTGAAAGAGGGGGTGATGACGGAAAATTTCATGAACCGACCCGTTTTCCAAGAAATCCAGCCAGCCGGTCGATGGCGGCATGGCTGGCGCGGATGACCGCGTCAACGGTATTGGACCCGTTGTGCGACCCGAAGATGACACGTTCCATCCCGCGCAGCGGGCTGTCCATGGGCAGGGGTTCGGCCTCGAACACATCCAGCGCGGCGGCGTGCACATGCCCGGCCTGCAGCGCCGCCACCAGCGCGGTCTCGTCGATCAGCGGGCCGCGCGCCACGTTCACGATGCGCACCCCCGGCATGCATTGCGCCAGCACATCGGCGTTCAGCATGTGCCGGTTCCGGGCATTGAGCGCACAGGTGAAGACCAGAAAGTCGCACGCCTCCACCCCGTCCGGCCAGGCCGCGCGCGATAGCCCGGGGATACCTGCATCCCCCGTCACGCCGGGGTCGTAGCCCGTGACCTGCATGCCCAGCGCCTGCAACCGCGTCACCACATTGCGGCCGATATCGCCCAGACCGACAACACCCGCACGGCGGCCGGACAGGCTGATCCCCGCGGGTTTCGGCCAGCCGCCCGCGCGCACGCCGCGGTCGATCAGGAACAGATCGCGCGCAAGGCCGATGACCAGCCCGGTGGCTACATCCGCCACTTCGGCGCCGAACATCCGCGGCGTGTTGGTGATCGGAATGCCCAGATCCTCGCAGGCGGAGAAATCGACATTATCGACACCGATCCCCCATTTCACCGCTGCGCGCAGGCGCCCCCCCTGCCCGGCGGCAAAGACCCGCCGCGTGGCGGGGTCGTCGCCGATGATCCAGCCGTCGTAGCCGGGCAGAAGCGCGCAAAGCGCGTCTTCCTCCAATGTCTGGCTGACCTGTGCGGGGTGCAGGCGCAACCCGCGTTCGGCCGCGAAATCCACGAAACGGTCGAACTGGCCCAGCATCGGCGGGCAGGTGACAATGACATCCTTCATGCCGCGCCAACTCCATGATCCTGGTCCCGGCCCTTGCCCTGCGCGATGCCGGCCAGCGCCTCGGCCAGCAGCCAGTCATCGGGGGTATCGATATCCACCGCCTCATGCGGGTTCATCGGGTAGAGAATCGGCTTGCGCCCGATCCGTGCCCCGGTCGCCGCGAAACTGTCGCGCGAAAAGAGATAAAGGTTCGAATTCTCTTCGAACCAGGGCTCCAGGTCCTGGGTCTGGATCAGGTTGTCGGGGTCGTGGTTCACGGCGCTGCCATCGGCGCGGTAGAACCGGGTCTGCACGCGGTTGACGGTGAAAAGCGAATCCGCCGTGCCCGCCGCCACGCCGTCTTCATAGGCAGCAAGTGCGGCATCGATCGTCGCCGGGCGCAACAGCGGGTTGGTGGTATGCGTCATTGCATAGGTGTCGGCGTCCACATGGGCCAGATCATCGGCCAGGATCAGGTTCATCGATACCGTATCCCCGCACAGCGCAGCGGGCCGGTCACGGATGATGACCCGGTCACTGTCGGTCAGCCCGTTTTCGGCCAGAATGGCGCGCGCGTCGGTATTGATCACCACCGCGTCGATCCGGTCCAGCGACAGCAGGCTGTCCAGGATCCAGCGAAACAGCGGCTTGCCGTGCAGCGGTCTGAAATTCTTGCCCTTTACCCGCTGGCTATTGGCCTTCATGGGCAGAAGGGCGACGCAGCGGTTTGAGATAGTCATCCTGTTCGGCCTCTTTGGAAACACTGGGATAAAAGAAACGCTCTTTGGCGCGGCGCGACAGCACGCGATGGTCGTGATTGCCGCGATAGGCGCCGACATACTGATTCCAGCGATAGCGCAGCATGTCGGCGCGTGTGGTGCCCTGTACCCCGTTGCGCCGCGCTGCGCGCCAGTCGCCCAGGGTGCTGACCAGCACGAAGCGCAGCACATCGAGGCGCGACAGATGCACCTCCGGCATGATGCTGCGCAGGGCGATGGCTTCGCGCTCGAACCGGCGGCGGACCTGCGGCCAGGTTTCGGCATGATGATGAAAGACCGCCGCCTCTGCCACATAGGCGATGCGCTCGCCCTGATCATGCAGCCGCCGCGCCAGGTCCAGATCCTCCAGCCCGGTCAGGTCTTCGTTGAAGGGGTGCCCCTCCCAGACCGAACGCAACAGCGCGGCATTGGCGTTGTTGCAGAAGAACCCCTCTTGCGCGATGGCGGATCGGTCGGGGAAATACTGCGCGAAGATGCGCCTTTCGCTGTAGTTGCTGGCATCATCGCCGATCTGGCGGCCATAGCTGTAGACCGCCTGGCCGTCGATCAGCGGCTGGCACAGGCGTTGCAGCCAGTCATCGCCCACCGGGACGCAATGGCCGGAGATCAGGACCAGAATATCCCCGCTGGCAAAGGCGCAACCGCGGTTCAGCGACCGCCCGAAAGAGAAATCAGCCTTGGCGATCGTGGTGATGCGTGCGCCATGCGCTTCGGCGATGCAGATCGTGTCATCGGTCGAACCGGAATCGACCAGCACGGTTTCGATGTCGATTCCATCTGTCCGCTGCCGGGCAACCATGCGCAACAGGTCGCCCAGATGGCGCGCCTCGTTCAAAGTGCGGATCACGATACTAGCGCGCATGGAAATGCTCGGACATAAAGCGTCGCCCCTAAACTTGGTCAGGCGGCGACGGGGAACGCGTTCCTCGTCGGGCAGCTGCAGGGCGCGGTAAAACTGGTTACTACCAGTTCGTCTAAGGATTGGCCTATTTTATTGCAACCGCCAATTCCCTGATGGGCGGAAACCGGCTGAAGTCTTCTTTACACCAACACCAACTGCACGTTACGCAGGCAGAGAATTGCCCAATCGGATGGCCATGAACACCGATCCCGCATTTCCGGACCTTGCCGCGCGGCCCGTGTTCATCACCGGCGGCGGCAGCGGTATCGGCGCGGCACTGACCCTTGGCTTTCTGCGTCAGGGCGCGCGCGTGGCCTTCGTGCAGCGATCTGATGCGTCGGCTTTCTGCGATGCTGCGGAACGCGAGACCGGCAACCGGCCGCTTTTCCTGCCCTGCGACATCAGCGACATGGCCGCCCTTGATCAGGCAATTGCCGATGCCGCGCGCGCGCATGGGCCGGCCCGGGTGCTGATCAACAACGCCGCCAATGACCAGCGCCATGACACGCTTTCCACCGCCCCGGCAGACTGGGACCGGCTGATGGCGATCAACCTGAAGGCCTATTTCTTTGCCGCGCAGGCGGTGATCCCCGGTATGCGGGACGCGGGCGGCGGGTCGGTGGTGAACCTGACCTCGATCAGCTACATGATGGGCAATGCGGGCTATCCCGTCTATACCACCGCAAATGCCGGCATCAACGGCATGACCCGCAGTCTGGCGCGGGAGTTCGGGCCGGACCGTATCCGCGTCAACGCGCTGGCCCCGGGCTGGGTGATGACCGATAAGCAGCGCGCGCTCTGGGTGCAGCCCGATGCGCTGGCCGCCCATATCGACCGCCAATGCCTGAAGGATACGCTGGCGCCAGAGGATATCGTGGGCGGCGCGCTTTTCCTGGCCTCGGACGCCAGCCGGATGATGACGGGCCAGGCGCTTGTCATCGATGGCGGCGTGGTGGTGACGGGATGAGCGGTGGCGACCAGGCCATGGCGGTCTTTGACCCCCGGCCCTGCGACCTGGGCGAGGGGCCGCTGTGGCACCCGGGCCGCGCGGCGCTTTACTGGTTCGACATCACCGGCAAGCGGCTTTTTTGGCGCAGGGCCAGTCCGGGCGGCGAAAGCGGTGCCTGGACATTCGACGAGATGCATTCCGCCGCCGGCCGGGTGGATGACGAGACACTGATCATCGCCTCACAGACCGGGCTGTGGCGGTTTGATCTGATAACCGGCCAGCGCAGCCTGATCTGCCCGCTGGAAGCCGACGACCCGGTCACCCGATCGAATGACGGGCGCGCCGACCCGCAGGGCGGGTTCTGGATCGGCACCATGGGTTGCAGGGCCGAGCGCGGCGCCGGGTCGATCTGGCGCTGGCATCGTGGCACGCTGCGCCGGCTTTACGCGAATATCACCATCCCCAACGCGATCAGCTTCACCCCGGACGGCCGCGCGGCGCATTTCACCGACACGGTGACGCGGCGGATCATGAAGGTGGCGCTGGATGCACAGGGCTGGCCGGCAGGAAAGCCGGAAACGTTCATCGATCTATCCGCGCGCGACGGCGGCACCGGCCTCAACCCGGATGGCGCGGTGGTCGATGCGCAGGGCCTCTTGTGGGTGGCGCAATGGGGTGCGGGGCGGGTAGCGGCCCATGCGCCCGACGGCAGCTTCGTGACCGCCTGCCCCCTACCCGCGCCGCATGCCACCTGCCCGGCCTTCGGGGGTTTGGGGCTGGGCACACTCTACTGCACCTCGGCCCGGCAGGGGCTGGACAGCGCCGGGCTGCAGGCGGCGCCGCTGTCGGGCCAGACCTTTTCCTGCACGGGCATCGCCACCGGACTGCCGGAACCGGCGGTGGTGCTGGACTAGGCCCTGACCGAAAGCAGACGGCGTCCGCGCCGCCTTTGCCCGACATCAAGTTGCCGAACCGCTGCGGCGCGGACCGGGTGAGGCTTCCACCGGGGCGACAGACGCGGCGGCATTCCCGCGCTGCGCCATTTCCGCACAGTCAGCACCACGCGTGCCTGATACCCCCTGCGCCTGTCGGCCGGATTACTGCCTTGCAGACAAAGCCGGCCGAGAAGGGCGGCATGATCAAATCAACCCTGAAGGAAGAGTGACATATTGACGCAGTCTGAAAATCGGATAGCCCCACCAAACCAAACGACCGTTTGTATGGTGGCCTGTGCAGGCGCCCGCGCCCCGCCTGAGCCAAAGGAGGAGAAAGAGACATGCGATTTGGCCTTTTCACGATGCCGGAGCATCCGCCGCACGAAAACTGGACCCTGTCCTACGACCGCGACATCGAACGGATCGTGGTCGCCGAGAAACTGGGTTTTCACGAATTCTGGATCGGCGAGCACCATACAGGCGGCTACGAGAACGTGCCGATGCCGGAACTGATGATCGCCAAGGCATCAGCGCTGACAAGCCGCATCCGCCTTGGCACCGGGGTGGTCAACCTGCCCTATCATGACCCTTTCCTGGTCGCCGAACGCCTGGCCTTTCTTGATCATCTGACCCATGGTCGCCTGGACTTCGGCTTCGGCGGTGGTGGCCTGCCCAGCGACCGCGCCCTGTTCGGCCTGCCCGCAGAAGACGCCAAACCACGCACCGAAGAGGCGCTGGAAATCATCTGGAACCTGCTGACCACCCGGCAACCCTATTCCTACGAGGGCAAGCATTTCAGCGTGAAGAACCGGCGCCTGCAGGTGCCGCCGCTTCAGGCAAAACCGCCCTTCGCCGTTGCCGGGCTGACCGGCACCCATAACTTCGAGCTTTGCGGCTCAAAGGGCTGGACGGCGCTGAGCGTCTATTTCACCCCACTGATCGGCGGTGGCGGCGCGCCGGATCTGCGCGACCATGCCGCTGCGATCGTCAGGGGCGCGGAAAAGGCCGGCCTGGACCCCCGGCAGGCGCGGGACAAATGGTCGGTCGTGCGCGAGGTCCATGTATCCAGCAGCCGGGAACAGGCGTTGGCCGAGATCCGCGCGGGTGTCCACACGTCTTATGACTACCTGCTGCGTCTGGGCCTTGGCGCGCTGATGAAGAAGGACCCGGAAATGGATGACGCCGACCTGACCTTCGAGTGGATGACCGAGAACATCCCCTGGATCATCGGCTCGCCCGAGGACTGCATCCGCCAGTTGCATGAGATCAACGAGGAAACCGGCGGCTTCGGCACGCTGCTGATCAACGTGCGCGACTGGACGACATCGGATATCTTCAACCGGTCGCTGGAACTGTTCGCCCGCTACGTGATGCCGCAATTCAACGGTCAGAACGACATGACCCTGCGCAACGAACTGGCGAAAGAGGCGCTGGGCGGGTGAGCACGCAGGCCCCCACGGACAGTGCTGCGGCCCACGTGAATGCGCTGATGGTCCCGGTTGCGGACATGGAGGCGGCCTGCACCTTTCTGACCGGGGTGCTGGGGCTGGCGCTGAAGTTTCGGGACGGCGACCGCTATGCCGCCTTCGAACTTCAGGGCCTGACCCTGGCACTTCTGGGGCAGGAGGAACGCGTCGTCACACAGCCTGCGATCGGCATCCGGGTCGATGACATGGAAGGAACCATCACACGGATGCAGGCGGCGGGGGCGGCGATGGCCACACCCGTCACCGCGGGGCCGCATGAGCTGCGCGGGGTGGTCAGGATGCCGGGCGGCATTGACGCGGTCCTCAGCCAGAAGACCGCGCGCTAAGGCATTTCGCCCGAAAGTGCGTGCCGGTTCCAGGCGTCCTGACCTGCCCCCAAGAAACCGGGCCATTCAAAAGGAGAGTTTGTTCTTGTAACGTTCGTCAGAACAAGGAGAACAGACGATGCGCAAATCACGTTTCACCGAAGAACAGATCGTGGGGAT
>SKHK01000312.1 GCA_007117005.1 Paracoccaceae bacterium | reverse complement strand
CGGGGCGGGGCCAGGCACGCGGTATCAGGCGCTGTCAGGCGAAAGCGGTTTCCAGCGCCAGCGCGACCATGTCGGCAAAGCCCGTCTCGCGTTCTTCCGGGCTGATCGAGGCGCCTGTCGGCAGGTGGTCGGAGATCGTCATCATCGCCAGCGCGCGGGCCCCGTGGCGGGCGGCGGTGGCGTAAAGCTCGGCTGCCTCCATTTCCACCGCCAGCACGCCGTGGCGCTGCATGATGGCGCGCAGGTCGTCGCGTTCCTCGTAGAACAGGTCAGAGGAAAAGACATTGCCGACATGCGCGACCTGCCCCCGCCCCTGCGCCAGCCGATGCGCCCGCGCCAGCAGCGCGAAATCCGCGCAGGGTGCCAGCGCGACCTCGCGCAGGACCGACCGCGAGGGCAGCGACAGCGTGCTGCAGGCCTGCGCCAGCACCAGATCGCGCAGTCCGACCCCCGGCTGCAACGACCCGGCAGAGCCGATGCGGATCAGCACCCGCGCGCCGTAATCCACGATCAGTTCGCGCGCATAGATCGCCATCGAGGCCATCCCCATGCCCGAGGCCTGGATCGTCACCCGGTTCCCCCGCCAGCGCCCGGTATAGCCCAGCATGCCGCGGGTGCGGTTGGTCTGCACCGCATCGGCCAGGAACTGCTCGGCCACCCAGCGCGCGCGCAGCGGGTCGCCGGGCATCAGCACGGTCTCGGCAATCTCGCCCGGGGCGGCGGACAGGTGGATGGTCATGCGGGCGCTCCCTTTGCCGCCGCCATCATCGCGCATCCGCGAAGCCACCGCCAGCGCATTGAAAAACCCCCGGCGCCGTCAGGCATCGCGGGGGTTGATCGTGCCGGCGCAGGGCCGGTCTTGCGTGTCGCGGGTCGATCATTGACCGAGCCGGGCAGGGTCGCCTTACAGCATCCCTTCGCGCTGGGCCTTCTTGCGCGCCAGTTTGCGCGCCCGGCGGATTGCCTCGGCCTGTTCGCGGGCCCGCTTGACGGAGGGTTTCTCGAAATGCTGCTTGAGCTTCATTTCCCGAAACACCCCTTCGCGCTGCAGTTTCTTCTTCAGCGCGCGCAGTGCCTGATCGACGTTGTTGTCGCGTACACTTACCTGCATGTGGTTTTCACCACCTTTCCAAGCTAGAGTTACATCAAGTGCAGGAGCGCTGCGCATACCAAGCCGGGCGGCCCTTGTCCAGTGCGGGCAGGGGCACAAGTTCCTGCATGAATGCCCTGACCGGAGGCCAAGATGACCGAGACCGCACAGCACGCCACCGCCACCCCGCTGGCCGAGCAACTGCTGGATGCCTGCCTGATGCATGTGCCCTTCGACGGCTGGACCGATGCGGCCCTGCGCGCCGCGGCGGCCGATATCGGGGCCGACATCGCGCAGGCACGGTCGTATTTCCCGCGCGGCGGGGTCGATCTGGCGCTGGCCTATCATGCGCAGGGCGATGCGCGGATGGTGCGGCAACTGGCCGAACATGATCTGGAGACGATGCGTTTCAGGGACCGCGTGGCGCTGGCGGTGCGGCTGCGGCTGCAGGACACCGACCGCGAGGCTGTGCGCCGTGGTGCCGCGCTTTTCGCGCTGCCCCAGCATGCCGGCGATGGCGCCCGCGCCGTCTGGGGCACGGCGGATGCGATATGGAACGCGCTGGGCGACACGTCGGAGGACGGCAACTGGTACAGCAAGCGCGCCATCCTGTCCGGGGTCTATTCGGCCACCGTGCTGTACTGGCTGGGCGACGAGTCGCCGGACGCGGCGGATAGCTGGGCCTTTCTGGAGCGGCGCATCAACGAGGTCATGCAGTTCGAAAAAGCCAAGGCGCAGGTAGAGAAAAGCCCGGTGCTGCGCGCAGTCTTCGCCCTGCCGCGGGCGGTGATGGGGGCCGTTCGCAAACCCGCCACCCCGCCGGGCGGCCTGCCCGGGCGCTGGCAGCCTGACTGAGCGAATCGTAACAAAATTGCTCGCACTGGTAATAATATTGCGCCACCTTGACGGCGCATTGCGGGGCGGCTAACGCCTTGGGCTGACAAGCGGGAGGGCAAGGGCATGGCTGTCGGCAAGGAGATCATCACCTGGAGCGAGGGCGCCTGGCACCGGGGCAATGCGCCGATCATCAACGCCGCCGACCACGCCGCCTGGCTGGGCAGCGCGGTCTTTGACGGCGCGCGCCAGTTCGAGGGGCGGCGCCCCGATCTGGACCTGCATGCGGCACGCATCATCCGATCGGCCCAGGCCATGGGCATGGTGCCGCCGGTCGATGTGCAGACCGTGCATGGGTTGATGGAAGAGGGCTGCGCGCAGTTCGCACCCGATGCCGCGCTTTATCTGCGCCCTATGATGTGGGCGCGCGATTCCACGCCCGGGATCATCGACCTCGTGCCGGAAAGCACGGGTTTCGCCATCTGCATCGAAAGCCTGCCGATGCCTGAACCGGGCGATTTCTCGCTTACCGTCTCGCCCTTTTCGCGCCCGCGCCCGGACATGGCGCTGACCGAGGCCAAGGCGGCGTCCTTATACGCCAATAACGGGCGTATCATGGCCGAAGCCCGCGCACGGGGCTTTTCCAACGCGCTGTCGCGCGATCCGGATGGCAATGTGGCCGAGACGGCCTCGACCAATGTGTTCATGGTGCACGACGGAGTGGTGCTGACCCCGGTGCCCAACGGCACCTTCCTGAACGGGATCACGCGGCAGCGGGTCATTGCGCTGTTGCGTGCCGAGGGGATGGATGTGCGGGAGGTCACGCTGACGGTCGAGGACTTTCACCAGGCCAGCGAGATCTTCGTGACCGGCAATATCGCCAAGGTTATGCCGGTGGCGCGGTTCGAGGACCGGCACCTGGGCACCGGCCCGGTGGCGGCGCGGGCGCGGGCGCTTTACTGGGATTACGCGCACGGGCGGTGAGCGGGGCAGGGGGGCTGTCTGCCCCCCTCTTGGCCTGCGGCCAATTCACCCCCCGAGGATATTTGGCGACAGACGATGGGGCAGGTCGGTGCCGACTGCGGCCCGGTCTTGCTGCGGGTCTTGCTGCCGGTCTTGCCAGGGGGCCGTGGCGCGGGTCAGTTCCCGTCGCGGAAATCGAGGCCCATTTCGCCGTAGCGCTCGGCCTCGTCCAACCAGCCGGGGCGGACCTTGACCTGGATGAACAGGTGCACGGGTCGGTCCAGGAAGGCGGCGATCTCGGCGCGGGCGGCTTGGCCGATGGCCTTGACCGTTTCACCCTTGTTGCCCAGCACGATCCCCTTGTGCCCGTCGCGCGCCACATAGATGATCTGGTCGATACGTACCGAGCCGTCCTTTCGTTCCTGCCAGCTTTCGGTTTCCACCGTCAGTTCATAGGGCAGTTCCTGATGCAGGCGCAGGGTGCATTTCTCGCGCGTCATCTCGGCCGCGATCATGCGCAGGGGCAGATCGGCGATCTGGTCCTCGGGGTATAGCCATGGACCTTCGGGCAGGGTTTCGGCCAGCCAGCTTTTCAGATCCTCGCAGCCATGCCCGCGTTCGGCCGAGATCATGAAGGAGCGGGCAAAGGGGAAGGCCTCGTTCATCTGCGCGGTCAGCGCCAGAAGGGTGTCGGCCTTTACCCTGTCGATCTTGTTGATCGCCAGCGCCACGGTGGTCCGGCGCGGCAGGCGGTCCTTCAGCGTGTCCAGGATGGCGCGCACCCCGTCGGTCAGGCCGCGATGAGCCTCGATCAGAAGGACCACCACATCGGCATCCGCGGCCCCGCCCCAGGCGGCGGCGACCATCGCCCGGTCCAGCCGGCGGCGCGGGCGGAACAGGCCGGGGGTGTCGACGAAGACCAGCTGCGCCGCCCCTTCCATCGCCACGCCCCGGATGCGCGCGCGCGTCGTCTGCACCTTATGCGTGACGATCGATACCTTGGCGCCGACCATGCGGTTCAGCAGCGTGGACTTGCCGGCATTCGGCTCGCCGATCAGTGCCACGAAGCCTGCGCGGGTTGTGGTCTTGTCGCTCATGCCCGATCACTCATCCTTGTTCTCCAGCCGCTGCAGCATCGCGCGCGCGGCCTCCTGTTCGCCCTGCCGCTTCGATCCGGCCTGTGCCTGCGCCTCTGTCCCGTCGGCGAGTTGCACGGCGATGGTGAAAAGCGGCGCATGCGGCGGCCCTTCGCGGGCAAGTTCGGTATAGGCCGGCGGCGGCTCGCCGCGAGCCTGCACCAGTTCCTGCAGCGTGGTCTTGGCGTCGCGCGCATCTGCATCCACGTTGTCGATCAGCCCGCGCCAGTGCCGCAGGATGACGCCGCGCGCCGCCTCCAGCCCGGCATCCAGATAGACCGCGGCGATCACCGCCTCCATTGCATCGGCCAGAAGCGCCTCCTTGCGCCGCCCGCCGGTCAGCATCTCGGACCGGCCCATCCGCAGCACCGCACCCAGATCCAGGCCGCGCGCCACCTCTGCCAGCGCTTCGCGCCGCACCAGCGCGTTGAAGCGCGGGGCAAGCTGGCCCTCTGCGGCGGCGCGGTCGGCGGCCAGCAGCACCTCGGCCATCACCAGACCCAGCACCCGGTCGCCCAGGAATTCCAGTCGCTGGTTGTCCGGTCGCGTGCTGGACCCGATGGAGGCATGGGTCAGCGCCCGCACCACCAGTTCCGTGCGGGTGAAACGATGCCCCAGCCTGTCGCAAAACGCCGTGATCTCGGCCGAAATCCGCATCGGTTGCCTATTGCAGCCGATGGAAGAAGCGGTCGCTGCGCCAGGTCCAGAAAGCCAGCATCGAGGTGCCGGCGGAGGAGAACATGACCCGGTTCGCCCGGCCGATCAGGTTCTCGAACGGCACCATGCCGACGCCGCCGGCGTTCTGCGGCATGCGGCTGTCGACGGAATTGTCGCGGTTGTCGCCGATGAAGAAGAAATGCCCCTCCGGAACGGTAAAGACCGGGGTGTTGTCGGCAAAGCCGCCATCCTCGATGTTCAGCACGGGGTATTGACGCCCGCCCGGCAGGGTCTCGATGACGCGCGACTTCAGGCAGGTGCCGCCCTGGCCGACCGGCGCGTTTTCGCAGCGCGGAAACTGGCCGGCGGCGCCCTGGCGCTCGTAGAGCTCTGCAAAGTCACCATCGGGCTCCTGCGGGATCGGCTCGCCGTTCAGATACAGCACGCCGTCGCGCATCTGCACGGTGTCGCCCGGCAGGCCGATGACCCGCTTGATGTAATCGGCGCCGGATACCGGATGGCGGAAGACGACGATATCGCCGCGCTCGGGTTCACGCCCGAACAGACGGCCGGAAATCGGGCACAGGCCAAACGGGCAAGACCAGCGCGAATAGCCATAGGCCATCTTGTTCACGAACAGGAAATCACCGATCAGCAGCGTCTGCTTCATCGAGCCAGAGGGGATCCAGAAGGGCTGAAAGAAAAGCGTCCGGAAAACGGCGGCGATGACCAGCGCCCAGACGACGGTCTTGACCGTTTCGCCCCAGCCGTCCTGCTTGCCGGTCGTGCTTGCCATGCCTGTCTCCGAAATAGACGCCGCGCCGGCGGGCACGCCGGGGTGCCGGCTTCATGCGGTGCCGATGACGGGCTGTCAAGCATGCCCGCCTCCGGCTCACTGCCGCTTGACCCTTCATCTTGCCCCAAAATACTCACCAGCCGACCGCTCGCCACGGGCAGGGTGCATGGGATGGGGCGCTACGGTTCGCCTCTGGCACCGCGCCGCGCGCCAGCGCGGCGCCCGGCCCAAGCGGGGGTGACGGATTTCCAATCCGGCACCCCCGCGCGGGAGCCCCCCGAACCCCGTCTACCCGGTCACCCGGCGCGCCGCGTCAGTCGACGATCGTCGCCTCGGTCGCGGCGCGCAGGTCGGCCTCGCTGACCCCGTCGGCAGTCTCGAAGATACGCAAGCCCCCCTCGACGACATCCAGAACGCCCAGATTGGTGATGATCCGGTTCACCACACCCTTGCCGGTAAGCGGCAGGGTGCAGGCCTTCAGTACCTTCGTCTCGCCGGCCTTGTTGGTGTGGTCCATCACCACCACCACGCGCTTCACCCCGGCGACCAGGTCCATCGCCCCGCCCATGCCCTTGACCAGCTTGCCCGGGATCATCCAGTTCGCCAGATCGCCGTTCTCGGCCACTTCCATCGCGCCCAGGATCGCCATGGCTATCTTGCCGCCGCGGATCATCGCAAAGCTCTGCGCGCTGTCGAAATAGGCGGTGTGCGCCAGCGCCGTCACCGTCTGCTTGCCGGCGTTGATCAGGTCGGGGTCCACTGCGTCCTCGGTCGGAAACGGCCCGATGCCCAGCATCCCGTTTTCCGATTGCAGCGTCACCGTCATCCCCTCGGGGATGTAATTGGCCACCAGCGTGGGGATGCCGATGCCCAGGTTGACATACATCCCGTCCTCAAGCTCGCGCGCCGCGCGGGCGGCCATCTGGTTGCGGTCCCAAGCCATGTTGTCGCCCTCCCTCAGGCCGCGCGCACGGTGCGCTGTTCGATCCGCTTTTCATGCTCGCCCTGGATCAGGCGGTGCACATAGATGCCCGGCAGGTGGATGTGGTCGGGGTCCAGGCTGCCCACGGGGACAATCTCTTCCACCTCCATCACGCAAACCTTGCCGCAGGTCGCCGCCGGCGGGTTGAAGTTGCGCGCGGTCTTGCGGAACACCGCGTTGCCCGTCGCGTCGGCCTTCCACGCCTTGACGATCGCCAGGTCGGCAACGATGCCGCGCTCCAGCACATAGGTTTCACCGTCGAAATCCATATGCGGCTTGCCCTCGGCGATCACCGTGCCGACCCCGGTCTTGGTGTAGAACCCCGGAATACCCGCGCCGCCCGCACGCAGCCGTTCGGCCAGCGTGCCCTGGGGGGTGAATTCCAGTTCCAGCTCACCGGAAAGGTACTGGCGCATGAATTCCGCATTCTCGCCGACATAGGAAGAGATCATCTTGCGCACCTGGCGCGTCTGCAACAGCAACCCCAGCCCGAAGTCATCGACGCCTGCGTTGTTCGAGGCCACGGTCAGCCCCTTCGTGCCCGCATCCCGGATGGCGGCGATCAGCAGTTCGGGGATGCCGCACAGCCCGAAGCCACCCGATGCGATGGTCATGCCGTCGAACAGAAGCCCGTCCAGAGCCTCTGTCGCCGAGCCGTAGATCTTCTGCATGTCGTCCCCCTGAAAAGGCAGGGCCTGCGTGACCCGGGTTGCGTGACCCGGTCCTTGCTGGCGCGTGATTGTGGCGCCGTTCTTGCCCAGCGATGCCGCAAAGTCAATTCCGGCCGGCAGTTTGCGGCGGCCGGCCTGTGCCGGGCCTGTGCCGGGCCTGTGCCGGGCCTGTGGCTGGCCTGTGGCGGGCAGGTTGCGCGCCGGTGCGATACAGACTGCGCCACAATGGCAATTGCCTGCACGCGTGCCCGGGCTGTAGAGGAAGGGAATGCCGCGCAGTACCAACCCGTTCGTGATTTTTACCTTGCTGGCGGTGCTGGCCGGCTGCGCGGGGGGGCCGCGCGCAACCGATGGCGGCCGCCTATCCGACCCGCCGCCGACAGAAACAGTGCACCTGGACGAGGACGGCCCGGCTGACCCCGGTCAGGCGCACCGTTTCGGCCCACCGGGCGGTGGCGCGGTCAGCCTGGCGTTGCAGTCGCGCGTCCGCTCGCGCATGGCCGTGGCCCTGACCTGCGACGGCCCGGCACGGCTGCGCCGCAACCCCGCCG
>SKHK01000260.1 GCA_007117005.1 Paracoccaceae bacterium | reverse complement strand
TGCCCTTGCCCTTCAGCCCGCGCGCATCATCGACCGGCACGGCGTCGCTCAGCCCATGCTCCTCCAGCAGCCCCGCCAGGCGTTCGCGCGCACCCGCGGACCACGAGGCCACGACCACCGCGCGCGCCCTGCATTCCGCCTGAAGATGGTCACGCAGCGCATTGAAGATGTTTACATCCTCGCGCTGGCGCTCGGAGGCGAAACTGCGCCCGGCGCGCCCGCCGGCATCCAGCACGCCAGGCCCCGGCGGCTGTGCCAGTGGCGACAGGCGGATCACCCGGCACGGCGCCAGCGCCGCGTCCCAGCCATCTGCATCCAGATACAGCAGCTCCGGCGGCGCGGGTTTGTAGACGGTGTCCGGGCGCAAGCCGTCGCCGCGGCGGGTGCGCAGCGCCTCCTGGCGGTTGTCATATTGGTCGGCGATGGTTTCCCAGCGCGCCGCATGGCCCGCGTCGATGCCATCGTCCAGCATGACCGAGGCGCCGGGCAGATAGTCGAAGACCGTATCCAGCCGCGCGTGAAAGAAGCCCAGCCAATGCGCCATGCCCTGATGCGCGCGCCCGGCGCTGACGGCCTCGTAAAGCGGGTCATCCTGCCCGGCGGCGCCAAAGGCCGCGCGATAGCGGCTGCGGAACCGCGCAATGGCGTCGGGCTCCAGGATCACCTCGGCCGCGGGGGCGAGATCCAGCACCTGCAGCCGCCCGGTGGTGCGCTGGCTGGCCGGATCGAACCGGCGCAGCCCGTCCAGCACATCGCCGAAGAGGTCCAGCCGCACGGGCTCGGCCGCGCCGGGAGGGAAAAGGTCGATGATCCCGCCACGCACGGCGTATTCCCCTGCCTCGGTGACCGAGGGCGCGGGGCTGTAGCCCATCCGCGCCAGCCAGTCGCGCAGGCCCGCCTCGTCGATGCGCGCGCCGACGCGGGCGGAAAAGGACGCGCCCGCCACGGTGTCGCGCGGCGGCACGCGCTGCATCGCCGCGCCCAGCGTGGTCAGCAACACGAAAGGCCAGTCCAGCCCCTGCGCCAGTGCGGCCAGCGTGGCCATGCGCGCGGCCTCGATATCCGGATTGGGCGAGACGCGGTCATAGGGCAGGCAATCCCAGGCCGGCAGCGACAGGACCGCCATGTCTGGCGCATGAAAAGCCAGCGCGCGGCGCATCGCGTCCATGCGCCGGTCGTCGCGCGCCACATGGATGACGGGCGCCCCGCGCTGCGTGGCCTCGCGCGCAACCAGCGCCGCGTCGAACCCTTCGGGGGCGCCGCCCATCGTCAGCTTTTCGCCGCTCATGCCCTGCCTTCTTGTCCTGATGATCCCTCTGGCCCTGATCCTCTGGCCCCGACCCTTTGGCCCCGATCCTGTGGCCCGCGCGCCGCCGTTATCGCCCCAGCACGTTCAGCGACAGGGTGAACCACATCCCCCACAGCGCCGTGACCAGGATCGACACAAGGCCGATCATCTGCACCATCAGCCGGTGCCAGACCAGCCGCCGGGTCAGCGCCTCGCCCTTCGGGCTGTCCTCGGCCAGGTGCAGGGCCAGGCGAAATCCCAGCATCAACACGCCCGAGGCCGGCACCAGCATCAGCGCCAGCGCCTGCGCCAGTTCGATCCGGTAGCCGAAGCCCAGGATCGTCAGCATGCTCAGAATACCGGCCCAGAGTGCCACCACCCAGGGCCCGGCGGTGTTGAAAACATGCACCTGCCGGCGCACCTGCACATCGACCAGCGCCTCCAGATCCGCCATCGCCGCGCCTTTCTGGCGTCGCGCGCGCTGGATCATGTCGAAGGGCACGCCCAGCACGTAATGCGACAACGATGACCACATCACCGCCAGCCCGATCCAGTACCAGACATTGGAAAACGACCGCAGGTCGATCAGTGACAAGGCGCTCTGGTACCAGTCCAACAATCTGCCCCTTCGGCCGGAGTTTCCCGGCCTAGTTAGCGTCTTGGCCCGGCGGGGCCAAGGGTCTGCGCGCCGCGGATGGGGGTTGAGCGTTTCCGGGCGGCATGGCACCACGGGGGGCGCGGCCGGGGAAAGCCCGCGTCACCGCCGCCAGCCAGAGGACCCCGCCCCATGACACGCCCCGTTCACGCGCCCGCACCTTTCCCCGCCGCCCGCCTGCGCCGGTTGCGCCGCACCAATGCGCTGCGCGATCTGGCGGCCGAGAACCGTCTGGGCGTGGCCGATCTGATCTGGCCCGTCTTCATCCGCGCGGGCGACGGGATAGAGGAGCCCATCGCCTCGATGCCCGGCGTGTCGCGCCTGTCGCTCGATCGCCTGCTGCCGGCGGCCGAGGCCGCGCATGCGCTGGGCATCACCACGATCTGCCTGTTTCCCTATACCGACCAGTCCTTGCGCACCGAGACCTGCGAGGAAGCCTGGAACCCCGAGAACCTGACCAACCGCGCCATCCGGATGCTGAAGGCAAACCTGCCCGGCCTGTCGGTGATGACCGATATCGCGCTGGACCCCTATAACGCCAACGGCCATGACGGCTTTGTCGTAGGCGAGGAAATCGTCAATGACGAGACGGTCGAGGCGCTGGTGAAGATGGCGCTGGCGCAGGCCGATGCCGGGGCCGATATCCTGGGCCCCTCGGACATGATGGACGGCCGCATCGGCGCGATGCGCCTGGCGCTGGAGGGGGCGGGCCACCGCGATGTGGCGATCCTGTCCTATGCGGCGAAATTCGCCAGCGCCTTTTACGGGCCGTTCCGGGATGCGGTGGGCGCCTCGGGGCGGCTGGTGGGCGACAAGAAGACCTATCAGGTCAACCCCGCCAACCGCAACGAGGCCCTGCGCTGCGTGGCGCGCGACCTGGACGAGGGCGCCGACATGGTCATGGTCAAACCCGGCATGCCCTATCTGGACATCTGCCGCGCGGTCAAGGACGGCTTTGGCGTGCCGACCTTCGCCTATCAGGTCAGCGGCGAATACGCGATGCTGCAGGCCGCGGCGGGCCATGGCTGGCTGCAGGGCGAAACGGTGATGCTGGAAAGCCTGCTGTGTTTCAAACGCGCGGGCTGCGATGGCATCCTGACCTATTTCGCACCCGCCGCCGCGCGGGTGCTGAACGGCTGACGACTTGCCGGCGCGCTTGCCGGTTCACCGGGCAGTGCGCCCCGCCCGGCAAGGATACGCCACGCCGCCGCGCGGGGTGCAGGTTCAGGATGACAAGGGCGCGCAGGCGGGCTATCATATTGCGCATCCGGAAAACGGAGCCGGCAGGCAACGGCCCTGCCAAGACCCTTGAGAGGCAGAGCAGACATGACCATGATCTCACGCCGGGCCCTTCTGGCCTGTGGTGCGGCATCGGCCGCGACGCTTGCCGCCTGCGGCAACCAGGTCGGCTCGTTCAACGCCGACCGGCTGGACGCGCGGGTGGACGCCACGCGCGACCACCTGCGCCAGAACTACCCCGACACCGAGCAGCTGTTCGAAAACGCGCGCGGCATTCTCTACATGCCCCTGATTTCCGAGGCCGGGCTGTTTCTGGGCGGCGCCTATGGCCAGGGCGCGCTGCGCATCGACGACGCCACGGTCGATTACTATTCCGCCACCCGCGCCAGTTTCGGCCTGCAGGCCGGCGCGCAGCAATATGCGCATGTGCTGTTTTTCATGACCTCGCAGGCGCTGGCCGATTTCCGCGCCTCCGAGGGCTGGGCGGCCAGCGCCGATCTGCGCTATGCCGTGCCCAGCCGCGGCGGCGCGGCGGGCGTGCAGACGACCACCGCCTTCTCGCCGGTCATCGCCGTGGTCTTCGGTCAGTCGGGCTTGATCGCCGGCGCGTCCCTGGCCGGGGTGCGGTATCAGCGCATCATCCCCTGAGGGGCCGGGCGCCGCTTTCCGCGGGTATGCCCTTTACCCCCGCGCATCGGCAAAACGCGCGGCCAGCGCCCGCATGCCCTGCGCCAGAACCAGCACATCGATACCGACGGCCAGAAACGTCACGCCCAGCGACAGGGCGGCGCGCGCATCGGCCTCGCTCAAGGCCAGAATGCCCGCGGGCTTGCCCGCGGCGCTGATCCGCGCCACGGCATCGGCGATCGCGGCCTGCACCGCCGGCGCACCGGGCTGGCCCGGATAGCCCAGATCGGCGGCCAGGTCGGCCGGGCCGATGAACACCCCGTCCACACCATCCACCGCGGCGATATCGTCCAGCGCGGCCAGGCCAGCCCGGTTTTCCACCTGCACCAGCAGACAGACCTGCGCATCGGCGCCGGTCACATAGTCCGGAATGCCCGAAAAACGCGAAGCCCGCGCCAGCGCCGCGCCCACCCCGCGCGTGCCCCCCGGCGGGTAACGCATGGCGCGCGCCAGCATCGCGGCCTGCTCGGCGCTCTCCACCATCGGCACCAGAACCGTCTGCGCCCCGATATCCAGTGCCTGCTTGATCATCCAGTCCCGGCCCACCGGCAAGCGCACCACCGGGTGCGACGCCGACCGCCCCAGCGCCTGCAGCTGCGCCATGATCGAGCGCATGTCATTGGGCGCATGCTCGCCATCGATGACCAGCCAGTCGAACCCGGCCTCGCCCGCCACCTCGGCGGCATAGGCATCGGCCAGCCCCACCCAGGCGCCGATCTGCACCCGCCCCGCGGCAATCGCCGCCTTGAACCCGTTTTCCGGCACCTGCATCACCGCCCCCCTGCTGCTCAAAACCCGCGCCTCCTCATCTTGCCCCAAATACTCGCCGGGGTGAATGGCCGCAGGCCAGATGGGGCGGCAGCCCCCTGCCGCCACAGGCGGCGCAACAGTCCTGCCGCCGCAGGCGGCGCAGCCATCCTGCCCCCTCAGCGCCCCTCGAACCGCGCCGGGCGCTTTTCCAGAAAGGCCATCACCCCTTCCATGAAATCGCGCGATCGGCCGCATTCCGCCTGCAGGTCGGCCTCTGTCGCCAGTTGCTGATCCAGCGAGGCCGACAGGCTGGCCCGCATCGCCCGCTTCACCGCGCCGTAAGCCACCGTCGGCCCCGCCGCCAGCTGCGCGGCCCGGCGCTGCCATTCGACGGCGAATTCCTCATCCGGAACGGCAGCCCAGATCATCCCCATTTCAACGGCCTCGCGCGCAGTGACCTTTTCAGCAAACAGCGCCTGACCCATGGCACGGGCAAACCCCACCTGGCGCGGCAGCCAATAGGTGCCGCCGGCATCCGGGATCAGCCCGATCCGCGTGAACGCCTGCAGAAACACCGCCGATTCGGTGGCGATCACCACATCGGCGGCCAGCGCCAGATTGGCCCCCGCCCCCGCCGCCGCCCCGTTCACCGCGGCGATCACCGGCAAGGGGCAGTCATAGATCGCGCGCAGCAGGGGCTCGTATTCCTCGCGCAGGATGCGGCCCAGATCCAACTCGCTGACCGAGGTGCCGTCGCCCAGATCCTGCCCCGAGCAGAACGCCCGCCCCGCCCCGGTCAGCACCAGTACGCGCATCCGCCCGCCCAGGTCCTTGACCGCGTGCAGCAATTCGGCCCGCATCCGGGTGTTGAGCGCGTTCATCAGCGTGGGCCGGTTCAGCCGGATCAGGCCCACCCCACCCTCTTCGCTGATCTCAAGGGTCTCGTACTGCATGGGCCCGGGTCCTTTCACGCCGCCTGTTCAACAGCGCCGACCCTAGCGCCCGGCCGCGGCCTGCGCAAAGCGCGGACCTTGCGTCACTCCCGCAGGATTTCCTTCAGGCGGGCGCGCTCGGCCTCGCTCAGGGGCTCTGGCGTGTCGGCCTCCCGGCGGCGGATGGCGGTGACGGCCAGGCCCAGCCCGATCAGCAGCAGGATCGGCCCCGAGGCCCAAAGCAGGATGTTCCAGCCGTCCCGCCGCGGCTCCAGCAGCACGAATTCGCCATAGCGGTCGACCATGAACTGCATCACCTGCGCATCGGTGTCGCCCGCGACCAGCCGCTCGCGCACCACCAGCCGCATGTCGCGCGCCAGATCGGCATTCGATTCGTCGATGCTTTCATTGCGGCAGACCACGCAACGCAAGTTGGCCGAGAGCGCGCGCGCGCGGGCCTCCAGCGCGGGGTCGTCCAGAACCTCGTCCGGCTGCACGGCCATCGCCGGCGCGGAAAGCAGCGCGTGCGCGCCAAACGCCAGGATCAAGGCAAGGACCAGCGCGCGCATGGCCCTATTCCGCCGGGCTGGGCGTGGCGCGCGACGGGGCAGAGCGCGCCCCCGCCGCCACGCGGAAGCGCCGGTCGAAGAGCGAGATCAGGCCGCCCAGCCCCATCAGGATACCACCCGCCCACATCCAGTTCGCAAGCGGGCGCACATAGCTGCGCAGCGCCCAGCCGCCGCCCTCCTGCGGGTCGCCCAGCGTGACATAGACATCGCGCCAGAAGCCGTAATCGATGGCGGCCTCGGTGGTGGGCATGCCGGCGGCGGGGTAGATGCGCCGCTCCGGCCGCAGATCGGCGACATGGCGGCCGTCACGGGTGACGGTAACGAACCCCATGGTCGAGGTGTAATTCGGCCCCTCCACCCGCTGCACATCGGTCAGCGTCAGCGTGTAGGCGCCATGGTCGAAGCTTTCGCCGGGATGGGCGACGCGGATATCGTCGGTCTGCCAGCCCACCTTGACCGCGATGGCCAGCACCGCGATGCCGAAACCCAGATGTGCCGTCACCTTGCCCCAGTCGGCACCCGGCAGGCGCACCAGCCGGCGCAGGCGCGTGCCGACACTGCCGCGCCCGGTGCGGCTGGCCAGATCGTACAGCGCCCCGAACGCCACCCAGGCGCCCAGCGCGGCGCCGACCGGCGCCAGCATCGCGCCCCCGGTCTGGATGACCCAGACCAGCGCGCCCACCGCCAGCGCCAGCGGCGCAAAGCCCCACATGCCGCGCAGGGTGCGGGCGATGTTGCCGCGCTTCCAGGGCAGCAGCGCGCCCACCGGCAGCACGATGGCCAGTGCCACCATGAAGGGCGTGAAGGCCATGTTGAAAAACGGCGGGCCGACAGACAGCACCCGGTCAAAGGCCATTTCCGCGACCAGTGGCCACATCGTGCCCACGAAGACCACGAAGGCCGATACCGCCAGCAGCACGTTGTTCATCACCAGCCCGGTCTCGCGGCTGACGGTGGCGAAAAGGCCCTTTGCCTCCAGCGCCGCGCCGCGCAGGGCGAAGAGCGTCAGCGCCACGGCCATGAAGCCCGCAAAGATGACCAGGAGCCACAGCCCGCGGTCGGGGTCGGCAGCAAAGGCATGGACCGAGGTCAAGAGGCCGGAGCGCACGATGAACGTGCCCAGAAGCGAGAAGCCGAAGCCAAGGATCGCCAGCAGCACTGTCCAGGCCTTCAGCGTCTCTCGCTTTTCCACCACGATGGCGGAATGCAGGAGCGCCGTGGCGAACAGCCAGGGAATCAGGCTGGCGTTTTCCACCGGGTCCCAGAACCAGAACCCGCCCCAGCCCAGTTCGTAATAGGCCCAGTAGGACCCCAGCACGATCCCGATGGTCAGGAAAACCCAGGCCGCCAGCGCCCAGGGGCGCACCCAGCGGCCCCAGGCGGCATCCACCCGCCCCTCGATCAGCGCAGCCACGGCAAAGCTGAAAGTCAGCGACAGGCCGACATAGCCGAGGTACAGAAACGGCGGATGGAACGCCAGGCCCGGGTCCTGCAGCAGCGGGTTCAGGTCCCGCCCGTCAAACGGGGGCGAGGCGGTGCGCCAGAACGGGTTCGAGGTGAAGATGGTGAAGGCCATGAAGGCCGCGGTGATGGAGGCCTGCACCCCCAGCACGCGGGCGCGCAGCGTGGCCGGCAGGTTGGCCCCGAACCAGGCTGCCGAGGCCCCGAAAAGCGTCAGCACCAGCACCCACAGCAGCAGCGAGCCCTCATGATTGCCCCAGACGCCGGTGATCTTGTAGATCAGCGGCTTCGCGGTGTGCGAGTTGTTGATGACCAGCTGCACCGAGAAATCCGAGCTCACGAAGGCCCAGGTCAGCGCGGCAAAGCTGAAGGCGATCAGCGCGAATTGCGCGCTGGCCATGGGGTTGGCCGCGGCCATCCAGTCCGCCCAGCCCTTGTGCGCGCCCACCAGCGGCACCACCGTCTGCACCAGCGCGATGGCAAAGGCCAGGATAAGGGCGAAATGTCCGAGTTCTACCAGCATGGCGCAGATATAACCGGATCGCGCGCCCGCGCAAAGGGTCGGAATATCACAAGCAGGCCGCGGGGCTGCGGCAGGGTGGCGCAGGGCTGTCCCGCGCCGCCCTGCCGGCGTGATACGCCGCGGTCAGGGCTCCCGGTTTTCCTGCGCGGGGCCGGCGCGGCCCTGCCATTCGGCAAGCGCCGGGTTGGTGGGTGCGGAGTCAGTGGGCAAGGCGGCGCCCCCGTCCGCCGCCGGCGCAGGCGAAAGCGGTGACGCGGGGCGACAGGCGCGCAGATGATGTGCCTCTCGCGCGCCGAAGTAGAACGCCACAACCGCGCCAAGCAGCCACCAAAGCGGCTCAGGCACCGACTGCAGGCCCTGCATGCGCTGGGTAAAGCCCGGCGGGTCGATCATCGCGTAGCCAAACAGCCCCAGCGTGCCCATGGCCAGCATCGGCCGCGGCAGGCGGTTGAGGCCGTTCACGAACGCATCGAACCGCCCTGCCCGGCCATGCGCGAATTCCGCCGCATGGCTGGCATGGACCCCCATATAGGCCTCATGGCCCAGCTCCATGCGCCGCGTGGCATGGGGGTGAAAGGCTCCCGCCACGCCCGTCACCGCCTGCCCCAGCGCCTGCGCCCCCGTCGCACCGCCCCCGAACAAGAGCCGCATTGCAGACCGGATCAGCCCCATGACGCCACCCGCGCGCGGTGTTCGGCATCCGACAGATGAAAGCGCGGGGCGATGAATTCCTCGGCCCGGGTGATCCAGCCACCCTTGCCGCCATCGCGCCGGCGGGCGAATTTGCGGCTGGCCGGGCGGCGGTCGGCCAGCGCGTAATAGTATTCGCGCCGGGCGATGCCATAGGCACAGGCGATATGATCTGGTGCGGCCTCGGCCGCGGCCTGCGCGGCGCGAATCGTCTGCGGGCCGATCACGCCATCGACGGCCAGATCATGGCCCATGTCACCCAGCAGCCGCTGCAGGATGCGCACGGCATTGGCGCCCGCGTTCACGTACATGTCGAACACCGACGGCTGCAGCGCCTGAGGCAGCGCACTGATGCGCGGGCGCGCCCAGTAATGGGTGATGAAGATCTCGATCGCCTGTTCGCGGGTCAGGGCGCGTACATCGGCCGCGTCGATCACCCCGTCGCCGGTCAGGTCCAGCCCCAGCCGGCGCATGGTGTGGATGGTGACGCCAAAATTCGTGGCCCCGCCCGGATCATCGGGGTCATCGACGAAGCCGCCCTCCCGGGCGACGATCTCTTCGGCCAGTTGCCGGACATTGCGCATGCTGCCACTCCGCGTTCGGGGAATGGCGGCAGGATGGGCAAGAGGCGCTTAACGCAGCCCTCAGTAACCGGTCGCGGCGTTAACCGGTATCACCGCATCGGGGTCGTCGCAGGCGCCGCCGTCCAGGACCTGATGGCCTGCCTCCTCCAGCGCCGCGGCGACTTCGGTGGGCATGTAGGTTTCGTCATGTTTGGCCAGAATCTCATGCGCCTCGAAGACGCCGTTGACCAGCCGCCCGGTGCCGACCGTGCCCTCGTTCTCGGCAAAGAGATCGGGCAGGATGCCGGCGAATCGCACCTCGACCGAATGGCAATGGTCGGTCATGCGAAAGCTGACCGTCTCGCCCTGCCCCCGGCGGATGCTGCCGGCCTCGACCACGCCGCCCAGGCGAAAGACCTCGTTCTCTGGCGGCGGGCTGGCCATCACCTGGCTGGGCGAACGGAAGAAATTGATCCCGTCGCGCATGGCATAGCCGATCAGCGCCGTCGACAGCGTCAGCGCCACCGCGGCGGTGATGATGATCTGGATGCGGCGCTTCTTCTTCAGGTTCTTCATCGTCCCCTCACGGAAAGACCGGCGGCGCCATCAGGCCCGTCGTCTCGTCAAAACCCAGCATCAGGTTGGCATTCTGCAACGCCTGCCCCGATGAGCCCTTCGTCAGGTTGTCGAGCGCCGCCACCACCATCGCACGGCCCGGCACGCGGTCGCCAACCACCCCGATATGCACGAAGTTGGAGCCGCGCACATCATGAGTCGAGGGGACTGTGCCAAAAGGAAGCAGATGCAAAAATGATTCAGCGCAATATGCGTCGGACAAAACCGCGTGAATGCGCCGCGGATCGCCTTTCAGCCAGGCGGTGGCCAGGATGCCGCGGTTCATGGGCAGCAGATGCGGGGTAAAGCGGATGCGCACATCGCGGCCGGCGACCGCGCTGAATTCCTGGTCGAATTCGCCCAGATGGCGATGCGTGCCGCCCACCGCATAGGGCTGCGTGCCCTCGGAAAGTTCGGCGTGCAGCAGATTTTCCTTCAACGCCCGCCCAGCGCCGGAAACGCCGCATTTCAGGTCAAGGATGATATCGTCGAGGTCGATCACCCCCGCCTGGATCAGCGGGCGCAGCGCATACTGGCCGGTGGCGGCGTTGCACCCCGTTCCGGCAACCAGACGGGCGCTGCGAATGGCGTCGCGGTAAAATTCGGTCAGGCCATAGACGGCCTCGGCCTGGATGTCGGGCGCGGCGTGGGGCTTGCCGTACCATTTTTCGTAATCCGCCGGGTCGCGCAGGCGGAAATCCGCGCTCAGATCCACGATGCGCAGGTCACGCGGCAGATCGTGGATCACCGCCTGGCTGGTGGCATGCGGGAGCGCGCAGAAGGCCAGGTCGATGGCGCCGAAATCAACCTCCTCGATCCGGGTCAGATCCGGCAGGGCCATGTGGCGCAGGAAGGGAAAGACCGAGGCCAGCGGCTGGCCTGCCTTTCGCTCGCCGGTCAGCGCGGTGATGTCCAGCCCCGAGTGGGTGGCCAGCAAGCGGATCAGTTCGGCGCCGGTATAGCCCGAGGCACCCAGAATGGCGATTTTCTTTTTCATGGCTTTGACTTGTGTCTGGCTCTTCAGGTCCGGCGCCGGGCGTGGCGCAGAGGGTGGGACGCCTCCGGCAGGGGAGTATTTTACGGCAAGATGACAGGGCGAGCGCCCCGGCATCAGGCGGCGCGGAATGGCAGTTTTCGTCGCAGGAAAAGCGTGGCCTTCTGGCCCACGGCGATGGGGTCGCCGGTGGTAAGGTAGGCGCTGTCGGTGCCTGGGCCGCGCATGTCGGGGCGGCGGGTCAGGTAGTCATCCAGACTGGCGGCGACGCGATCAGGCTGGGAATAGACCGCGACATCGGGGCCCAGCGCGGCGCGAAAGGCGTCTTCCATCAACGGGTAATGCGTGCAGCCCAACACGGCGGCCTGGGGGCGGGGCATTCGGCGGTGCAGCGCCTCGACATGGGAATGGACCAGCGCCTCGGCCAGGATCATGTCGCCCTGCTCGATGGCATCGACCAGCCCGCCGCAGGGCTGGGCCTCGACATCCACGCCGATGGCGCGGAAGGCAAGTTCGCGCTGAAAGGCGCGGCTTTGCACGGTGGCGGGCGTGGCGAAGAGGGCGACATGTTTCACCGCCACCTCGCGCGGGGGGGAATTGTCGCCCCATTGGCGTTCGGTCAGCGCCTCGATCAGCGGCACGAAGACGCCGAGCACGCGCTTGTCCTGCGGCACCCAGGTTTCCTGCATGCGACGCAGGGCAGCGGCCGAGGCGGTGTTGCAGGCCAGGATCACCAGATCGCAGCCCTCGTCCCACAACCGGGTGACGCCCGCGCAGGTCAGGTGAAAGATGTCCTCGGCGTCGCGGGTGCCATAGGGCGTGTGGGCGTTGTCGCCGAAATAGACGAAGGGCACATCCGGCAGGCGACGTTGCAGCGCGTCCAGCACGGTCAGCCCGCCAAGGCCCGAATCAAAGACGCCAACTGCCATCTGCCCTCTCTATCGTCTGTAGCGCTCCTCGAACTCGTGGCCAAGCGCGGCCGGGTCCAGGGGGATCGGCGACAACTCATAGGTCTTTCGACGCAGGAAATCCATTACTTCCGTTGCCGGCGCATCGGGCAGGTCAGCGGGGGCGATGGGTTGACCGATTGCCAGCCGCACCGGCCGGTCCACGCGGGCGCCGAACTCGCGCACCAGCAGCGCCATGCGCAGCGTATAGCTGAGATGGCTGGAAAGCTGAAACAGGCGGGAATTGGCACCATCGAACCAGATCGGCACCACGGTGGCGCCGGATTTCCGGATCATCCGGGCGCTGAAGCCACGCCAGACCGGGTCCAGCGGCTGGCCGAAGGGCCGCGCCGCCGTGGCCACGGTGCCGCCCGGGAAAACCCCCACCGCCCCACCGTCGCGCAGGTAGCGGACCGCCTCTACCCGGGTGGCGAGGTTGGTTGCCTGCGCCGCGCGGGTTTCGCCGAAATCGATGGGCAGGATCACGCTGGCCAGGATCTGCGCCCGGCTGAAGACCTGATGCGCCATGATGCGGAAGTCGCCGCGCCGCGTGGCGCTGAGGATATGGCCCAGCACCAGCCCGTCGAGGATGCCGAACGGGTGGTTGGCCACCACCACCAGCGGGCCCTGCGTGGGAATGTTGTTGAAACTGCCGCGCAACAGATCAAGCCGCAGTCCGAATCTTTCCAGCATCACGCGCCAGAAGTCCCGGCCCAGAGCAAGCTCTTCCTCATAGCCCGCGGCACGACGCAACAGGCCGGTGCGGCCGGTGGCGTTCTCTATCCCTCGGATCACCGCCCGGCCTAGCGGCGAGGCAGCCGATCCGGCATAGCTGATATCCTGCGCGCGCCCCCTTGGCAGACGCTTTCGGCGGCGCGGGCCGGAAGAAACGGGCAGAAAGGGCGGCTCCAGCAGGGTCTGGGACATGGCGGCGGCTCCGTCTTGCGCGCATGACCTGCTCTTGACGCCTGCCCGTGACAATCACGCGACAGTGACCACACTATTCCGCCGCCATGCGCGGCGCGTTGCCGCCGGCGGCGATGGTGGCCAGCAATTCCTCGCGCCGCCTGGCCGCCGCCTGCGCGTTGGCGTCCTTTACCGGGCCGAAGCCGCGGATGGAGAGCGGCAGCAGCGCCAGTTCCATGATCGCGCCATGGGTGTTGTCGTCGAGTTTCGGCAGAACCTCGGCAATGTCGCGTTCGTATTGCCTGATCAGCGCGCGTTCCATGCGGCGTTCGGCCGTATAGCCGAAGGGATCGAGCGGGGTGCCACGCAGAGCCTTGAACTTGCTCATAAACTTGAACCCTTTCAGCATCCACGGCCCGAAACGGCGCTTTTTCGGACGGCCATCAGGCCCCATGCGGGACAAAAGCGGGGGCGCAAGGTGGAATTCCATGCGGAAATCACCCTCGAACTGCTCGCGCGCCTTTTCGGCGCTGGTCAGATGCAGCCGCGCCACCTCGTATTCGTCCTTGTAGGCCAGCAGCTTGTGATAGCCGCGCGCCACCGCCAGTTTCAGCGAGCGGTCCTCGATCTTGTCCAGCATCTTGCGGTAGCGCTTTGCCAGCCGCTTGCCCTGATAGGCCACCAGATGATCGGCGCGAAAGGCGATGGGGTCGGTGATTTCGGTCACCGTCGCCGGCGGCCGGGCGAAGGCGGCGGCGGCTTCGGGCTCGGCCACGGCCCAGCGGCCGATGTCGAAGGCGCGCAGATTGGCCTCCACCGCCGCGCCGTTCAGGCGAATCGCCTCGTGGATCGCCTCCAGCGAGACCGGGATCAGCCCCTTCTGCCAGGCGCCGCCAAAGACCATCATGTTCGAATAGATCGAATCGCCCATCGTGGCGCGGGCCAGTTCCGAGGCGTCGAAAAGCGCCAGCCCCTCGCGCAGGCGCGCCTCCAGCGCGACCTGCAAGTCCTTGGCCGGCAGCCTGAATTCGGTGTTGCGGGTGAACTCGCCGGTGATGATCTCATGGGCGTTCACCACCGCGCCGGTCTGGCCGGTGGCCATCAGCGCCAGCGTCTTGGCGCCGGCCGTGACCACCAGATCGCCGCCGATGACGCAATGCGCCTCGCCCACCGCCACGCGCACGGCACTGATATCCTCGGGCCGTTCGGCCAACCGCAGATGGATATGCACCGCGCCGCCCTTCTGGGCGAGGCCCGCCATCTCCATCATCGCCGCGCCCTTGCCGTCGATCTGCGCGGCCTGTGCCAGCACCGCGCCGATGGTCACGACGCCGGTGCCGCCGACGCCGGTGACGACCACGTTATGCGTGCCGTCAATGGCGGGCAGCGTGGGTTCCGGCAGATCCGGCAGGTCCAGCGCGCGGGTGGCGGATTTCCGGACCTTGGCGCCCTTCACCGTGACAAAGGAGGGGCAGAAGCCCTTGAGACAACTGAAATCCTTGTTGCAGGAGGACTGGTCGATGGCGCGCTTTCGGCCCAGTTCGGTTTCCACCGGCACGATGGACACGCAGTTCGATTGCACGCCGCAATCGCCGCACCCCTCGCAGACATCGGTGTTGATGAAGACGCGCTGGTCCGGGTCCGGAAACTGGCCGCGCTTGCGTCGGCGGCGTTTTTCGGCGGCGCAGGTCTGGGCGTAAACAATGGCCGTCACGCCCTTGATCTGCCTGAATTTCTCCTGCACCTGCATCAGGTCGGCGCGTTCGTGTTTCTCTACCTCACGGGGAAAGGCGGCGGGGTCGATTTCTTCCTTCTCGTCATAGACCAGGGCAACGTTTCTGACCCCCAGCGCCACCAGTTCGCGGGCGATCTTGTCGGCGCTCAGCCCGCCTTCGTTCTTCTGCCCGCCGGTCATGGCGACGGCGTCGTTGAACAGGATCTTGTAGGTGATGTTGGTCCCGGCTGCGAGCGCGGCCCGGATCGCCTGGATGCCGGAGTGGTTGTAGGTGCCGTCGCCCAGGTTCTGGAACACATGGTCACGGGTGGAGAAATGCGACTCACCGATCCAGTTGGCCCCTTCCGCGCCCATATGGGTGTAGCCGATGGTTTCGCGGTCCATCCATTGCACCATGTAGTGACAGCCGATGCCGGCATAGGCACGGCTGCCCTCGGGCAGCTTGGTGGAAGTGTTGTGCGGGCAGCCGGAGCAGAAATAGGGGATGCGCGCGGCGATCTCTGGCGTGTTCTCGGCCCGGCGTACCTCGGCCAGGCGGGCCAGCCCGGCGCGGATACCGTCGGTCTCGCGCCCCTCCTCGATGAAAATGCCGCCCAGTTTCTCGGCAATCATCACCGGGTCCAGCGCATATCGGGTGGGGAAAAGCTCCAACCGGCGGCCGTTTTCCCAGCTATCGCCCTTGTGCCAGCCATAAACGCGCCGCCCGTGCCGGTCGTCGAAAATGGCTTCCTTGACCTGCACCTCGATCAGCTTGCGCTTTTCCTCGACGACGATGATCAGCTCCAGCCCCTCGGCCCAGTCATGGAACCCGGCCATATCCAGCGGCCAGGGCTGGCCGACCTTGTAGGTGGTGATGCCCAGCCGTTCGGCCTGCGCCTCGTCGATGCCCAGAAGCCGCAGCGCATGGACCAGATCCAGCCAGTTC
This sequence comes from Paracoccaceae bacterium, assembly GCA_007117005.1. Classification (GTDB taxonomy): domain Bacteria; phylum Pseudomonadota; class Alphaproteobacteria; order Rhodobacterales; family Rhodobacteraceae; genus Pararhodobacter. Next base: position 8,928 of record SKHK01000260.1, on the reverse strand, counting down.
TTGCCTGCCGCCACCAGGCCGATCTTCGCCCCCGGCTTGCCCCAGACGCGCCGGTCCATGCCGTTGGCACGGGAAAACGCCTCGGCCGCGAAACGCTTGTGGTCGATCATGCGCACTTCCTGCGCGTGCGGCGTGTCGACCAGCCGGATGTTCAGCCCGCCTTCGGGCATGGCGAATTCCGGCGTGACGAATTGCATCCGGTGCGGGTTGCCGTCGACCACGGCGGTGGCCTCGATGGTATCCTTCATCGTCTTCAGCCCCACCCAGAGGCCGGAAAAGCGGCTCAGCGCATAGGCGTAATGGCCGTAGTCCAGGATTTCCTGCACCCCGGCGGGGCTGACGACGGGCATGTAGGCATCGACCATCGCCCAGTCGGACTGATGCAGCACGGTCGAGGATTCGCCGGTGTGATCGTCGCCCATGGCCATGATCACGCCACCATGCGCCGACGTGCCGGCCATGTTCGCGTGCCGCATCACATCGCCCGAACGGTCCACCCCCGGCCCCTTGCCGTACCACAGCGCGAATACGCCGTCATATTTCCCCTCGCCGCGCAGTTCGGCCTGCTGGGTGCCCCAGATGGCGGTGGCGGCCAGATCCTCGTTCAGCCCTTCCTGAAAGATCACCTGCGCGGCTTCCAGTTCCTTGCGCGCCCGGCCCATCTGCATGTCCACCGCGCCCAGCGGCGAGCCGCGATAGCCCGAAACATAACCGCCCGTGTTCAGCCCCGCTACCACGTCCCGCGCGCGCTGGGCCAGCATCAGCCGCACCAGCGCCTGCGTGCCGTTCAGCAAGACCGGCGATTTCTCCAGATCGAAGCGATCCCTCAGGCTGACCGTTTGCTTGCCCATGATGCATCTCCCCAGTGCTGTGTTTCTTTTTGCCGCAAGGCACGCCGTCTGACGGCAGCATAGGTCAAAAAAGCTGACCTTTGAAGTTTTTTCATTGCAAGTTCACAGTTAGGATATAGTGATCCCTGCACGGAAAAGGACCCTGCGCATAAGCGGGGCCGGCAAGCACGGATCTTACGTAATGGACTGGGACAGGCTTAGAATATTTCACGCCGTCGCCGACGCCGGCAGCCTGACGCATGCCGGCGATGTGCTGGGGCTCAGTCAGTCCGCCGTGAGCCGGCAGATTCGCGCGCTGGAGGAAGGGCTGGGCACCACGCTTTTTCACCGTCACGCGCGCGGCCTGATCCTGACCGAACAGGGCGAATTGCTGTTCGATGCCACGCGCGCCATGTCCACCCGGCTGGAAACCGCCACTGCGCGCATCCGCGACAGCGAGGAAGAGGTCTTCGGCGATCTGCGCGTCACCACCACCACCGGCTTCGGCACGCTGTGGCTGGCCCCGCGCCTGCCGGCGCTTTACGCCCGCTATCCGGACCTGAAGATCGACCTGATGCTGGAAGAGCGCGTTCTGGACCTGCCGATGCGCGAGGCCGATGTCGCAATCAGGATGAAGGAACCCAGCCAGGCCGACCTGATCCGCAAACGGCTGATGAGCGTGCGCATGCGCCTTTATGCAACGCCCGAATACCTGCGCGCCAACGGCACCCCGCAAAGCATGGCCGACATGAGCAGCATGCGCCTGATCAGCCAGGGCCTGTCCGCACAGCAGGTCGCCGCCGGCGCCTCTCTGGTGCGCGAATTGCTGGGCGCCACCACGCGGTCAACCTTTACCGTCAACAACTATTTCGGCGTCTTGCAAGCCGTCTTGGCAGACCTGGGCGTGGGCCTTTTGCCTGACTACCTGACCGAGGACTTTCCCAGCCTGGTCCGGGTCCTGCCAGAGATCGAGAGTGCAGAGGTGCCCGTGTTTCTGGCCTATCCAGAAGAATTGCGTCATTCCAAACGGATAGCGGCCTTTCGTGATTTCGTTCTGGAAGAGGTCATCGCCTATCGCCGCGTCCGCCGCGGCGTGGACGGCCTGGGCAGGTGAGGCATGCGCGCAACGCAAGGCGGTTATGTGCTGTGGGCGGTGTGGAAATTCTTGCGCAGGTGAAATGAAACGCCTATTTTTACTGCAAGGCGCGAACGCGTTTCGTGTCTTACCTCCCTGTTGGACTTTGGCCGAGCTTAAAGCTCGGCCTTTTTTTTGGCTGCAGGGACCGGGCCCCGCGTGGCAGGAGACCCCTGCGCCACGGCACAGGGCCGCTTGCCCCTTTCACCGCGCGCCCCTTTCGCCTAAGACGCAAAGGCAACAGGACCCAACCGGCAAGACCCATGACCGAGACGCGGACCCAGACCGACCCCGCCATCACCCCTGACCTGATCGCCGCACATGGGCTGAAGCCCGATGAATACGCGCGCATCGTGGAAATCATCGGGCGCGAACCCAGCTTTACCGAACTGGGCATCTTCTCGGCCATGTGGAACGAACATTGTTCCTACAAATCCTCCAAACGCTGGCTGCGTACCCTGCCTACCAGCGGGCCGCAGGTGATCTGCGGGCCGGGCGAGAACGCGGGCGTCGTCGATATCGGCGAGGGGCCTGATGGCAAGCGGCTGGCGCTGATCTTCAAGATGGAGAGTCACAACCACCCCAGCTATATCGAACCCCATCAGGGCGCGGCCACCGGCGTGGGCGGCATCCTGCGCGATGTCTTCACCATGGGCGCGCGGCCGATCGCGGCGATGAACGCACTTTCCTTTGGCGCAACCGGCCACCCAAAGACCCCGCATCTGGTGCGCGGCGTGGCCGAAGGCATCGGCAGCTACGGCAACTGTTTCGGTGTGCCCAATGTCGGCGGCGAGGTCCGTTTCCACCGCGCCTATAACGGCAACTGCCTGGTCAACGCCTTTGCCGCAGGCCTGGCAGAAGCCGAGAGCATCTTTTATTCGGCGGCCTCGGGCGTGGGTATGCCGGTGGTCTATCTGGGCGCAAAGACGGGCCGCGACGGCGTGGGCGGCGCCACCATGGCCAGCGCCGAATTCGATGACGGGATCGAGGAAAAGCGCCCCACGGTACAGGTGGGCGACCCGTTCACCGAAAAGCGCCTGCTGGAGGCCTGCCTGGAACTGATGGCATCGGGCGCGGTGATTTCCATTCAGGACATGGGTGCGGCCGGGCTGACCTGTTCGGCCGTGGAAATGGGCGACAAGGGGGGCCTGGGCATCCGGCTGGAGCTGGACCGCGTGCCCTGCCGCGAGACCGGCATGACGGCCTACGAGATGATGCTCTCGGAAAGCCAGGAACGCATGCTGATGGTCCTGAAGCCAGAGCGCGAGGCCGAGGCCCGCGCCATCTTCGAGAAATGGGATCTGGATTTCGCGCTGGTCGGCGAGACCATCGCCGAGGACCGTTTCCTGATTCTGCAGGGCAACCGGGTCATGGCTGATCTGCCGCTGTCAAAGCTGTCATCCGAGGCGCCGGAATACGACCGCCCCTTTGTAGAAACCCCGCCCGCCGGGCCTTTGGGCGACCTTCCCGCCATCGACCCCATCGACGGGCTGCGGGCGTTGATTGCCAGCCCGAATTACGCGTACAAAGCCTGGGTCTGGGAACAGTATGACCACACCGTCATGGGCGATACGGTCCGCGCACCGGGTCTGGGCGCGGGCGTGGTGCGCGTGCACGGCACGGACAAGGCCATCGCCTTCACCTCCGATGTCACGCCGCGCTATGTAAAGGCCAACCCCCTGCAGGGCGGCCGGCAGGCGGTGGCAGAGGCCTTTCGCAACCTCTGCGCCGTGGGTGCACGGCCGCTGGCATCGACCGACAACCTGAATTTCGGCAACCCCGAAAAGCCGGAGATCATGGGCCAGTTCGTCGGCGCGATCAAAGGTATCGGCGAGGCCTGCACAGCGCTGGACATGCCCATCGTGTCCGGCAATGTTTCGCTATACAATGAAACCGACGGCCAGCCGATCCTGCCCACGCCCACCATCGGCGCGGTGGGGCTGCTGGAGAGCCTCGACGATCTGATCGCCGGCCAGCCGCAGACCGGTGACTGGGCGCTGGTGATCGGCGAGACGGCGGGCCATCTGGGCCAGTCCGCACTGCTGGCCGAATTGCTGGGCCGCGAGGAAGGCGACGCGCCCCCGGTCGATCTGGACACCGAACGCCGGCATGGCGACTTCCTGCGCGACAACCGCGCGCTGGTCCATGCCGCGACCGACCTGTCCGATGGCGGGCTGGCGCTGGCGGCGTTTGAGATGGCCGAGGGCGCCGGGCTGGGCGTCACGCTCGACAGCAGCGAGGCTGCGTTCCTCTTTGGCGAGGATCAGGCGCGCTATCTGGTCGCCTGCAGCTTCGATCAGGCCGAGGCGCTGATGGTCGCCGCCGGTCAGGCCGGCGTGCCCATTGCCAGTGTCGGACGTTTCGGCGGCGATGCGGTGCGGCTGGGTGGCAGCGAGGCGCCGCTGACCGATCTTTCCGCGCTCTACCGCAGCGCCTTTGCCCACGCTATCGGCGACGCTTGATCCGCCCGCACGCCGGGATTACCTTTCCGCCAGGCAAGAAAGAGAACCGACATGGCCATCACGGCATCCGAACTGGAAACTCTGCTGCGCGATGCGTTTCCGCAGGGAAAGGTCACCATCACCGACCTGGCCGGTGACGGCAATCACTACGCGGCAGAGGTGATCGACGACAGCTTTCGCGGCAAGAACCGGGTGCAGCAGCAGCGCGCCGTCTATGCCGCGCTGAAGGGCAAGATGGATGGCAGCCAGGGCGAATTGCACGCGCTGGCCCTGACCACCAGGGCACCGGACTGACGCGATGATCCATGTGGTCCTTGCCGCGCTGGTACTAGTGGCCATTGCCCTGATGCTGGGCCGCAGCCCGCGTGACCGCCATGACGACGACGATGACGACAACCGCCCCGGCGGGCCGCGCCGCCGCCGCGTCCGGGTGCGAACCGAGACCCGAAATCCGCCCCGCAACAACATGAGGGACCCCAGATGAGCGCGCAGGACCAGATCCGCGAAACCGTGGAAAAGAACGACGTGGTGCTTTACATGAAAGGCACCAAGACCATGCCCCAGTGCGGCTTTTCCAGCCGCGTGGCGGGTGTGCTGAATTTCATGGGCGTCGATTTCGTCGATGTGAACGTGCTGGCGGACGAAGGTATCCGCCAGGGGATCAAGGACTATTCCGACTGGCCGACGATTCCGCAGCTTTACGTCAAGGGCGAGTTCGTGGGCGGCTGCGACATCATCACCGAGATGACCCTGTCAGGCGAGCTGGACGAACTGCTGGCGGCCAAGGGGGTCGATTTCGACAAGGACGCCGCCGACAAGATCCGCGAAGCGAACGCCTGATCGCGCTGCCCGGCCGAACAGGCCGGGCGACGCTGTCGGGCAGCGGGGCCGGGCATCGCGTTTGTGAAAGGCGGGTCAACGACCGCGGGCATCAGAGCGTGTCGCGTTCATCCGCATTCACGCGACACGCTCTATCTTATTGTTGTTGCATGTCGAAAAGCTTGGAACCGGAATCCACTTCCGAGCGACATGCACTAGCTGCGCGCACCAACTGGCACAGCGGCGTGGCGCGCCCTATCGTGCTTCGTCCACCTGATCGGCCAGCGCCTCGGCGCGTGCGGTCAATTCGGCCAGCGTGTCGGTCAGCCCCTGCGGCACCACCGGCACCTCTACCCGCGCAGGGTCCGGTCGGGGCGCGTTGCGCAGGCGCGCGATCTCTTCCTGCGCGGCGGCCATTTCGGCCTCCAGCACCTGCACGCGCTCCTCGCTGCCGGCCACCTTGTCGGCCAGCATCAGCCCAGCCATCAGCAGCATGCGCGCCTCGGGCACGCGGCCGATCTGCTCGATCAACTGGCGCGCCTCGGCATCCAGCAGGGCAGCAGCGGCGTGCAGATAGGCTTCCTCGCCCTCCTGGCAGGCAACCTGAAACTGCTTGCCGCCAATGGTGATGGTTTCCTCGGCCATGCTTTCTCCTTGCGCGCTTATGCGCTCACGCGCCTCTGGCGTCTTCGGTGGCCAGAAGCGGTTTCAACTCGGCCAGGATTTCCTCCATCTCGGCCATCTCCGCGCGGCGTTCGGCCTGCAACGCCTCCAGTTCCGCCGCGATCGAGCCATTCACCAGCCGCGATTCCACCGCGCCGGCCTCGCTGGCCTCGCGCAGGGCCTGATTCGCACTCATCAGCCGCGCATTGGCCTTTTTCAGGCGCAGCATCTCCAGGCTTTGCAGGTCAAGTTGCTCGGTCATCCGTGCCAGCCGCCGCTCCAACTGGGCGATCGTGGTCTCCTGGCGCTGCTTGACCTGATGCACGCGCTCGGAAAGCTGGGCGTTGGCGCTGCGTTCCTTCTCCAGCGCCTCGCGCAGCTTGGCGATGCCGGCCCCTTCGGGCACGGCGGGGGCGGTGGCGCGGGCGCGCGCTTCCAACCCTCTGCCGATACGCTCCAGCGCGGCGGACAATCGGCGCTCAAGTGCCGCGATATCGCTCATTCCCTGCCCTCCTGGCGCCGGTGACCCGTGTCGAGGCAACGCGTTGAGGCGACACCTCGAATCGACCCGGCCCCGCAGCCCTTCGTATGGGGCCGTAGATTACGACCAATCCGCGCTGTTTCCAACCGGGCCCGGCCATTCGGCGCCAGATAGCGCGCGGCTGCGCTTGATCTTGCTTGGTGGCCTGCTATGACCCGCGCGACCGGGTTTGAAAAGGATACCTGCCTTGGACATCGCCACGCTTCGCGCCCAGAACCCTGATCACTGGCAACGGGCAACCGCCATCCGCATGCTGGCCATGGATGCCGTCGCCGCCGCCAATTCCGGCCATTCCGGCATGCCCATGGGCATGGCCGATGTGGCGACCGTGCTGTTCGACCGGCACCTGAAATTCGACGCCAGCGCGCCGGACTGGCCGGACCGGGACCGCTTCATCCTGTCGGCGGGCCATGGCTCGATGCTGCTGTACGCGCTTTTGCACCTGACCGGCTATCAGGACATGACGCTGGATCAGATCCGCAACTTTCGCCAATGGGGCGCGATCACGGCAGGCCACCCCGAATACGGCCACGCCAAGGGTATAGAGACAACCACCGGCCCGCTGGGCCAGGGGCTGGCCAATGCCGTGGGGTTCGCCATGGCCGAAGAGGCGCTGCGCGCGCGCTTTGGTGCCAAGCTGCAGGACCACTTCACGTGGGTCATCGCCGGCGATGGCTGCCTGATGGAAGGCATCAGCCACGAGGCGATCGGCCTGGCCGGGCGCCAGCAGCTCTCGAAGCTGATCGTGCTGTGGGACGACAACGGGATCAGCATCGACGGGCGGGTGGATATTGCCTGCGTCACCGACCAGAAGGCGCGCTTTGCCGCCGCGGGCTGGGATGTCTTCGACTGCGACGGGCATGACCCGGCCGATATCGACCGCGCGCTGACGGCGGCAAAGGCCAGCCCGCGCCCGGCGATGGTGGCCTGCAAAACGCATATCGCGCTGGGATCGGCCGCGCAGGACACGTCAAAGGGCCATGGCGCGCTGACCGATGCGCAACTGATCGCCGACACCCGCGCCGCCTATGGCTGGGATCACGCGCCTTTCGTCATCCCGGCCGAGATCAAGGACTGGTGGCATGGCGTGGGCCAGCGCGGCGCCGAGGCCCGCGCGGCCTGGGCCGCGCGACTGGACGCCGCCCCGGCCGGCAAGCGTGCTGAATTCACGCGTGTCTTTGCCGGCGACATGCCGAAAAAGCTGCCCGGCGCGCTGCGAAAGCTGAAGAAGGAAGCCGCCGAGAGCGCGCCCAAGATGGCCACCCGCGCGGCATCCGAAAAGGTGCTGGGCGTCATCAACCCGCTGCTGGGCGAAACGCTGGGCGGCTCGGCCGACCTGACCGGGTCGAACAACACCAAGACCGCTGGGCTGGGTGTCTTCGGCCCCGAGGACCGCAAGGGCCGGCATGTGCATTACGGCATCCGCGAGCATGGCATGGCCGCGGCAATGAACGGCATGGCGCTGCATGGCGGCATCCGGCCCTATGGCGGCACCTTCATGGCCTTCACCGATTACGCCCGCCCCTCGATGCGGCTATCGGCGCTGATGGGCCTGCCGGTAGTCTATGTGATGACGCATGACAGCATCGGCCTGGGCGAGGACGGGCCGACGCATCAGCCGGTCGAGCATCTGGCGATCAGCCGCGCGACGCCCAACACGCTGGTCTTCCGCCCCGCTGACCTGATCGAGGTGACCGAGGCCTGGGAACTGGCACTGGCGCAGAAGTCCACGCCCTCGGTACTGTCGCTGACGCGGCAGGGGGTGCCGGCGGTGCGTTGCGCCCATGCTGCGCGCAACCTGACCGCCCAGGGTGCCTATGTGCTGGCCGAGGCCGAGGGCAAGCGCCGCGCGGTGCTGATCGCCACCGGGTCCGAGGTGCATGTGGCACTGGCCGCGCGCGATCTGCTGCAAGCCGAGGGGATCGGTACGCGGGTGGTGTCTATGCCCTGCATGGAGCTTTTCGCCGCCCAGCCCGAGGCTTATCGGCGGCGCGTGCTGGGTGCGGGCTCGGTGCGGCTGGGCATCGAGGCGGGGGTCCGCGCCGCGGGCTGGGACCGCTGGCTGCTGGGCGAGGGCGCGCGGCGGGGTGATTTCCTGGGCATGACGGGCTTTGGTGCATCGGCCCCGGCAGAGGTGCTTTACCGCGAATTCGGCATCACCGCCGAAGGGGCCGCGGAGAAGCTGCGCGCATTGCTCTGACCGGGGATGCTGCTGCCGGCGGCGGGGGGCTTTGCCCCCCGGGCCCTGCCGTGCAGGGCCTCCCCCCAGAGTATTTCAGGCAAAATGAAAGGGGACGCGCGCGTTTTTTTGCGCCGCTGGCCCTGAGTGTGATGCTTGAAAGCATATCGCTCGGAAGTGGCTTCCGGTTCCGATCTTTTCGACACGCGATAACAAGGGGCTGAAGCGGATCATGTGCATCCGGATGAACGCGACCCGCCATGGATTGGTCGGAGTAGCAGGATTCGAACCTGCGACCT